>CAVFIY010000161.1:0-5134 GCA_963622435.1 Bacteroides uniformis
CCCCAACAGATACCGCCGGAGGTGAGTGCCGTCGGGAAGAAATTGCGTATCACGATGCAGGAAGAACGCAGAGATTCAACGACTTACACGCTCGACTTCGGCAATGCGATATGCGATTATACGGAGAAAAATCCGCTTACGGGCTACACTTTTGCGTTTGCCACAGGCGATAAGATTGACTCGCTCGAGGTGTATGGGCGGGTGGTCAATGCGGAGGACTTGAACCCCATTTCGGGGCTGTATGTCGGGCTGCACGAGAACCACGAAGACTCCGCTTTCTCTACGATTCCTTTCACCCGTGTGGCGCGTACGGACACCTTGGGTGCGTTCGGCATTCGCAATCTGCGAGGCGGATCGTATCGGCTCTATGCCCTCCAGGACCAGAGTCGGGATTTCCTCTATCAGCCGGGCGAGGGCTTGGCATTCGCCGATTCGCTGGTGACGCCGATGTACGAAACAGAGACCGTTCGCGACACCCTTTGGCGGGATTCACTGACGATAAGTGCCGCGGGCGACACGCTGCGGACGCACTTGGTGGACTCCGTGCGCATCGTGGAAAATGTCTATGTGTGGCCGTCCGACTTGCTGCTCTGGTTTTTCAAGGAAGAGAAGGTGCGCCACTATTTTCAGCGTGCCTATCGCGAGGACGCGCATTGTATCCGCCTGGTCTTTTCCGCCCCGCAGGACAGCCTGCCGATGATTGCCGCCTTGCCCCCGAGTGCTATGGACAGCACCGCCTCCGACTCGGTGTGGGTCAATCCGCTTGACTATGCGCTGTGGCAGAACAACCCGACGCGCGACACCCTTGTCTGCTGGTTGCGCGACTCGGCGGCGATAAGTCAGGACAGTATCTTTTTTCAAATGACTTACCAAAAGTCTGATTCGCTCTATAACCTTGTGCCACAGACAGATACCGTTTCTGCTATCTATCGTGCGCCCCGCCTCTCCGCCAAGGCGAAAGCCGCTCTCGACAAGAAAAACCAAGAGCGTATGCTCTCCTTTAAGTCTAACGCCAAGAACGATTTTGAACTCAACGACACGCTGTGTATCTACTCGCAGTACCCTATCGATTCTATCTGGCGCGACAGTCTACACCTCGTGGAGAAAATAGATACAGTCTATAAGTCTTGTCCCTTCACGCTCCTGCCGCTCGACTCTGCCCGCATGGGGTACGCCATTGTGGCGAAGTTGGAGCAGGGCAAGTCATACGAACTGCAACTGGACTCTGCGGCGGCGAAGGATATATATGGTAAGGTGAACGCGGCGGCGAAGTTCCCGCTCAAGATGAAGACGGCGGAGGACTATGCCACGCTGCTTGTCAAACTGCAGGACTACGACCCTGCCATCCGCCTGCAACTCCTCTCGGAGAAAGACCAAGTGGTGTGCGAACTGCCCGCCCGTCCGAACGGCACCAAGTTCGAGTTCCTTGCCCCCAAGACCTACTACCTGCGCCTCTATTTCGACACCAACGGCGACGGGAAGTGGACGACGGGCGATTGGGCGACGAAACGCCAACCGGAACCTGTCTATTATTTCCCGCAGAAACTGAGCCTGCGTGCCAACTGGGATTTCGAGGAAGTATTTGATTATAAGGCAGTTCCGCAACTCGATGCGAAGCCGAAAGAACTCCGCAAGGACGCCGGCGCAACGAAGAAGCAATAGGGAGTATGAACAGGAAAAAGGTATCGGATTATGCTTTCTTGGCGACGGGGCTGGCGGTGCAGGTTGTGGTCTATTGCCTTAGCCCAGATAACCCGTGGTCGCTCGTGAGCGGCCTGTTGGGAATGTGTTCGGTGGTGTTGTGTTCGCAGGGCAATATCCTCACTTTCGCCTTTGGTTTCGGGCAGATTCTGACCTATTCGTACCTCTGCTATCTGGAGCGTTTCTATGCTGGGCTGGCGATGAATGCGTTCTATTTCGTGACGCAACTCTACGGCATTTTCTCGTGGCGCAAGCAACTGCGGCAGGCGACGGAGGACAACCTCACGGCTCCCCTCCCGACGCGGCGTCTGCCCCTGCCTGCGCTGCTGGCGGTGGTGGGTGTGTCGCTCGCGGTGTCGGCAGTCGTGGGGCTGTGCTTGAGCCGTTATACCGCAGACAGTAGCCCCTATCTCGATGCCTTTACCACCGTGCCTGCCCTCGTGGCGCAGGTGCTGATGATTCTGGTCTATCGCGAGCAGTGGTATCTCTGGCTGTTCGTGGACGCGCTCTCCACCTTGATGTGGCTCTTAGCGGGCAACTACTGCATGACCGCGCTTTACGCTTTCTGGTGTGTCAACTGCGTCTATGGCTATGTCCGTTGGACAAAACAGTTAGCCCAATAGGCGTTTTCTATATTCTATTCTTATGCCAACTCCCTATCTATCAGTCGAATACTTGACCAAGTCGGTCGGGTCGAAAGTGCTGTTCTCCAATATCTCTTTCTCCGTCAATGAGGGGCAGCGGGTGGCGTTGATTGCCCGCAATGGGGTGGGGAAGTCCACGCTGATGGACATCCTGACGGGGCGGACGGACTACGACAACGGGCGTATCACTTGGCGCAACGACCTCCGTATCGGCTACCTGCCCCAGCGCATTTCGCTCCCCGCCGACCAAACCGTCGCCGAACTCTCCCATTCCTCCGAGCAGACACTGCGCCTGAAGCAGTTCCTGACGCAGTTGGGGATAACCAACCTCCAACAGCAGATTGCCCACCTCAGCGGCGGGCAGCAGAAGCGTGTCGCCCTGGCGCAAGTGCTGTCCGAAGAGCCTGATTTTCTGTTGCTTGACGAACCTACCAACCACCTCGACTTGGAGATGGTTGCCTGGCTGGAGGACTACCTGCGTCGCTCGCAACTGACTCTCCTGCTTGTTACGCACGACCGCTATTTCCTCGACCGTGTCGTATCGGATATTTTAGAGTTAGACCAAAATACGCTCAACGCCTACCACGGCAATTACGCCTATTATCTGGAGAAGCGAGCGGAGCGCATCGAGGTGCAGAACGCCGAGACGGACAAGTTTCGCAACCTCTATCGCACGGAGTTGGACTGGATGCGGCGTATGCCCCAGGCGCGTGCGCATAAGGCGCAGTACCGAATCGACAACTTTTACGAGATAGAGAAGAAAGCCAAGCGTGTGCAGCAGGATACGGATGTCAGCCTGCAGGTGCAATCCGCCTATATCGGGAACAAGATTTTCGAAGCGAAAGCGGTTAGCAAGGCATTCCTCCTGCAGCCCAAAGACCCTGCCGAGTCGCCCCATACTTTGCAGATACTCAAGGACTTTTCGTATGTTTTCTCCCGCTACGAGAAACTGGGCATTATCGGCAACAACGGGACGGGGAAGTCCACTTTCCTGCGCCTCCTGTTGGGCGAGATTGCGCCCGACAGCGGCTGTTTCGACATCGGCACGACGGTGCGTTTCGGTTACTATCGGCAGCAGGGTTTGCCCTTCGAGGCGGGGAAGAAAGTGATTGATATTGTGCGAGATATAGCCGAAACGATAGACCTCGGCAATGGTGAACGGCTGACGGCGAGTCAGTTCCTGCAGCATTTCCTTTTCTCGCCCTCGCAGCAGTACGACTATGTGGAGAAACTGTCGGGCGGCGAGCGGCAGCGGCTGCACCTCTGCACGGTGCTGATGCGCAACCCCAATTTCCTCATTCTCGACGAGCCGACCAACGACCTTGACATCCCGACGCTCAATGTGTTGGAGGAGTACCTGCGGGCTTTTCGGGGCTGCCTGATTGTAGTCAGCCACGACCGCTATTTCATGGACAAGGTGGTGGACCATCTCTTTGTTTTCCGCGGCAACGGCGTGGTGGAGGACTTCCCCGGCAACTATACGCAGTTCCGTGAGCAGGGTGGGGTGCTATCTGATAAAAAAGCAGAGCAGACGACGGCGAAAGCGGATACGACGGCACAAGAGAAAGCGAAGCCGACTTCGCAGGAAAGGCAGCAAACGGAGCGTGCGCGTAAACTCTCTTTTAAGGAGAAGCGGGAGTTGGAGGCGTTGGAGCAGCGTCTGCCCGAGTTGGAGCGGGAGAAAGCGGACTTGGAGGCGCAACTCTCCGGCGGACTGACTGATACTGTGGCGATTGCGGCAGCCTCTGCCCGTTATGAAGAGGTGCAACGCCTGTTGGACGAAGCCGAGATGCGTTGGCTCGAACTAAGCGAAATCTAACCGCCACAGCGCATTATATCCCCTTCCCCATTCGTTTTTACTCCCTAAACAGGAGCAGGAACGAGTGGGGATTATTTTTGCACGAATTGCATTTAAGGTGAAAATAACTTTACACAAAAGCGGCATAAACACCTTCCAAATCCACCCCAACCACCCTCCAAATCCCCCACAATCACGCCCTAAACCCGCTCCAAAAACGGAGCAATCCCCCTCCAATTCTCCGTCTTCCTCCTGATAGCCTGCTGTCTATCAGCGTCTTTGCAGCGGCATATCCCCTTACCATTACGGTAGATACACGGTAGATACACGGTGGATACACGGTGGATACACGGTGGATACACGGAGGATACTTGGTGGATATGCGGTGCATTTACCTATGTGTAAAGGACTGTTATACCACTTTTGCTGAGTGTTGAAAAAGATAAACATGCACCCCTCTCAAAATCGCCACACACCCCGCCCCAAAACATCGCCCGACCCTCCCCAAATCACCACGCACCCCGCCCCAAAACACCACTTACCCCGCCCCATAGCCCCCAAAGAAAAAATACATTCGGTGCGAGAAATGGCAGTTTAATTTTGCACTATCAAAAAAAAGTTGTACCTTTGTCGCATAAATGGGACGGCACTAGCATAAGGCATATTCCTCCGCAGGATACGGCATATTCCTCCGCAGAATAAAGCATATTCCCCCGCAAGATAAGGCATACTTATCCCCCAATAGAAACAGGACATACCTGCCCTGCCGAGACCCCGCCCGAAACACCGCCCTCACAAAGACAATATAGAAAAACTACTAAATACCGTAAAAATATGAATGAAGAACTACAGAAAGTAATGGCAGTTGCTCAGACTTGGTTGGACGGCAACTACGACGAAGAGACAAAGGCACAAGTGCGTGCCATGATGAACGCTGAAGACAAATCGGAACTGATAGATAGTTTCTACCGCACCCTCGAGTTCGGTACGG
>CAVFIY010000162.1:0-2347 GCA_963622435.1 Bacteroides uniformis
TCGATTGCACAAATCTGGCTGATGGGCGACCACTACAAGTGGCGTGCCATGCGCTCGAACGGCGTCGATGAGCGTTACTGCACAGGCAAGGACACTACCGACTGGGAGAAGTTTGAGAAATGGGCAGAGACCGTTCCTTACACCTTCCGTAACCCGCTGTACCACTGGACGCACCTCGAGTTGAAGACCGCTTTCGGCATCGACAAACTGTTGAGTCCCGAGACCGCCAAGGAGATATACGACGAGTGCAACCACCAGATTGCCACCGACCCGAAATTCTGTCCGCGCGGCATGATGGAGCACTACCATGTGGAGATTGTCTGCACTACCGACGACCCCGCTGACAGCCTCGAATGGCACAAGGTAGTGGCTGCAGACCCGACTTGCAAGACCCGTATGCTTCCCGCATGGCGTCCCGATGCAGCGATGAATATCGAGGCGGCTACTTGGAAAGCCTACATCGAGAAACTTGCCCAAGTGAGCGGTGTTGCCATTCACACTTTCGCAGACCTGACCGATGCGCTGCAGAAACGCCACGACTTCTTCCAATCAATGGGCTGCCGCCTGTCCGACCACGGCATCGAGGAGTTCTACGACGAGCCGTACACCGAAGCCGAAGTAAATGCTATTCTCGACAAAGCGCTTGCCGGCAAGGCACTGACTGCCAACGAGATACGCCAATACAAGCACGCTTTCCTGCACATGCAGGCAGAGATGGACTACAACGCCGGTTGGACGCAGCAGTACCACTACGGCGCTATCCGCAACAACAACACGAAAATGTTCAACCTGCTCGGTGCAGATACGGGTTTCGACTCTATCGGCGAGTTCACCACCGCCAAGGCAATGGCGCACTTCCTCGACGAGATGAACATGGAAGGCAAGTTGGCAAAGACTATTCTCTACAACCTCAATCCGTGCGCTAACGAAGTGATTGCCACTATGTTGGGTAACTTCCAGGATGGTTCGGTAGCCGGTAAAATTCAGTTCGGTTCGGGCTGGTGGTTCCTCGACCAGAAGGACGGTATGGAGAAGCAGATGATGGCACTCTCGAACCTCGGACTGTTGAGCCGCTTCGTCGGTATGCTGACCGACAGCCGCTCGTTCTTGAGTTATCCGCGTCACGAGTACTTCCGCCGCACGCTGTGCAACATCCTGGGCAACGATGTGGAGAACGGACTTATCCCGTACACCGGTTACGAAAAGGCACGCCTGCAACAGATGGTAGAAGACATCTGCTACAACAACGCCAAGAACTATTTCAACTTCTAATGATAAGAGGAGAGGCAGTGCCTTGTGTATTGCCCTCTCCGACTTGCTCTAAGCACACTACTTACAATAACAATACAAAACACAACAACACAATGGCAAAAATTGTTACTTTGGGTGAGATTATGCTTCGCCTTTCGCCGAACGGCAACGACCGTTTCATTCAAGCAGAGTCTTTCCGCATCATCCCCGGTGGCGGTGAGGCGAATGTGGCTATCTCGTGCGCTAACTTCGGACACGATGCGTATTTCGTAAGCAAACTGCCGAAACACGAAATCGGACAAATCGCAGTGAATGCGCTGCGCCGCTACGGTGTGAACACCGACTTTGTGGCTCGCGGTGGCGACCGTGTGGGTCTGTACTATGCAGAGACCGGTGCTTCGATGCGCCCCTCGAAAGTGATCTACGACCGTGCACACTCCTCGATTGCAGAGGCTGACCCGTCAGACTTCGACTTCGATGCTATCATGGAAGGCGCACAGTGGTTCCACTGGAGCGGTATCACTCCTGCTATCTCGGACAAGGCGGCTGAACTGACCCGTTTGGCTTGCGAGGCTGCAAAACGCCACGGCGTAACGGTATCGGTTGACCTCAACTTCCGCAAGAAACTGTGGTCAAGCGAAAAGGCTATCTCCGTTATGCGCCCGTTGATGAAATATGTAGATGTCTGCATTGGCAACGAGGAAGACGCACAACTCTGCTTGGGCTTCAAGCCGGATGCAGATGTAGAGGGCGGTCAGACTGACGCTGCAGGTTACGAAGGTATCTTCAAGCAGATGGCAAAAGAGTTCGGCTTTAAGTATGTAGTATCTACCCTCCGTGAGAGCTACTCGGCTACCTTCAACGGCTGGAAGGCACTCATCTACGACGGCAAAGAGTTCTATCAGTCGAAGCGCTACGAGATTAACCCCATCATCGACCGTGTAGGCGGTGGCGACTCGTTCTCGGGCGGTCTGATTCACGGCTTGCTGACCAAGAAGACGCAGGGCGAGGCACTGGAGTTTGCAGTGGCAGCCAGCGCACTGAAGCACACTATCAACGGCGACTTCAACCTTGTATCGGTAGAAGAGGTAGAAGC
>CAVFIY010000162.1:2926-5107 GCA_963622435.1 Bacteroides uniformis
ATGGCAAAGTTTGATAAGTTGGCCGTATTGGCTAAAATCAATGAGACGGGAATGGTTCCTGTCTTCTACAACAAAGACCTCGACCTCTGCAAGAATGTCGTAAAGGCATGCTACGAGGGCGGTGTGCGTGCATTCGAGTTCACCAACCGCGGCGATTTCGCACACGAGATATTCGGTGAGTTGGTAAAGTGGGCGGCTAAAGAGTGCCCCGAACTGGCTCTGGGTGTCGGCTCGGTAGTGGATGCTCCGACCGCTGCACTCTATATCCAACTGGGTGCCTGCTTCGTGGTAGGTCCGCTGTTCAACCCCGAGATTGCTCCTGTCTGCAACCGTCGTTTGGTTCCCTACTGCCCCGGCTGCGGTACGGTTTCGGAAATCGGTAAGGCACAGGAACTCGGCTGCGACCTGACCAAACTCTTCCCGGGCGATGTATATGGCCCGAATATGGTAAAGGGACTGAAAGCCCCAATGCCTTGGTCGAAGATAATGGTTACGGGCGGTGTGGCTCCCGAAAAGGAGAACCTCGAGAAGTGGTTCAAGGCAGGTGTCTACTGCGTAGGCATGGGTTCGAAACTGTTCCCGAAAGAGGTTATCGCCGCTGCCGACTGGGCGTACATTACAAACAAGTGCAAAGAGTGTCTTGATATTATCAAGGCGGCTCGCTAATTATCTGATAGAAGACCGCTCGTGCCGCAGGGTGCGGGCGGCCTTTTGTCCTTAAACACCATAAATACACAATGTCTACACAACAAAAATTGATGTCAAACTGGCGTTGGTGGATTTGCTCGCTGCTGTTCGTGGCGACCACTGTGAATTACCTTGACCGCCAGGTTCTTTCCCTTACTTGGGAAGAGTTTATTAAACCCGAATTCCATTGGACGGATGCCAACTACGGTATGATTACGGGTTTCTTCTCCATTTTCTATGCGGTTGCATGTCTATTTGCCGGCCGCTTTGTCGACTGGATGGGTACGAAGAAAGGTTATATCATTGCTATCTTTGTTTGGTCGCTCGGCGCTTGCTTGCACGCAGGTTGCGGATGGGCTACTATGCATATAGAGGGTTTTGAGTCGTTGGCGGCGATGAAGGCCGTTGAATATGGGTCGAATGCCGCGCTGGCGGTGGCAACGACCTCGGTCTATCTGTTCTTGCTCTGCCGCGGTATTCTGGCACTTGGTGAGGCGGGTAACTTCCCTGCTGCCATTAAGGTTACCGCAGAGTACTTCCCGAAGAAAGACCGTGCCTTTGCCACCTCTATCTTCAACGCAGGTGCGTCGATTGGTGCGCTGGCAGCTCCGCTCTGCATTCCGCCCTTGGCTGCTAAGTTCGGCTGGGAGTTGGCCTTCATCATCATCGGTGCACTCGGCTTTATTTGGATATTCTTCTGGAACTTTATGTACGACAAGCCGGAGCAGTCGAAGCATGTGAACGAGGCGGAGTTGGCGTATATCCATCAGGACGATGAGGCAGAGCAAGTATCGAGCGCAGAGCCTGCCAAGGAAGAGAAGTCGATCTCGATGCTGAAGTGCTTCACCTACAAGCAGACTTGGTCGTTCATTGCCGGTAAGTTCTTCACCGACGGCGTATGGTGGTTCTTCCTCTTCTGGGCACCGTCGTACTTCCAGAACCAGTTCGGCTACAAGGCATCGAGCGGCATGGGGCAGGCTCTCATCTTTACGCTCTATGCGATTGTTACCATTCTCTCTATCTTCGGCGGGTATCTGCCCAAGTTCTTTGTGGAGAAGAAGGGTATGGAGCCGTACAAGGGGCGTATGCTCTCGATGTTGCTCTTTGCGTTCTTCCCTATCTGCGCACTGCTGGCACAGCCGCTTGGCGGTTTCAGCGCATGGTGGCCCGCTATCCTTATCGGTCTTGCCGGCGCAGGACACCAAGCATGGTCGGCTAACTTGTTCTCGACCATTGGTGATATGTTCCCCAAATCGACGATTGCCACCATCACGGGTATCGGTGCAATGGCCGGTGGTGTGGGCTCGCTGCTGATACAGACTTGCGCAGGTAATCTATTCACCTACGCAGAGAATGCAGGCGCGGCATTCACCTTCTTGGGCTTCGAGGGCAAACCTGCCGGGTACTTCATTATGTTTATCTTCTGCGGCTGCGCTTATCTTATTGCGTGGGCGATTATGAAACTATTGGTACCGACCTACAAGCCGATTAAGG
>CAVFIY010000163.1:0-661 GCA_963622435.1 Bacteroides uniformis
AATGAAGTCGCCACGCAGTAGCAACGATTTTCGAACCACCTTCGAATCATCTCCGAACCACCTCCGAAGAACCACAGCACAACGAAGCATAACATCCGACATATTAAATATAAATATACCTCTTAAAAAAGAAAACCGTTACCCTATGCACCGATTTACAATGAAACGCTCATACATTTTATTTCTTCTGCCGTTGCTGCTGACGAGTTGCGCTATCTCGTATAAGTTCAACGGTGCGAACATCGACTATTCCAAGACCCACTCGGTCTCGATTGCCGATTTCCCTAACAATGCAGCGATGGTAAACCCCTCGTTGAGTAATACCTTGACGGAAGGTATCCGCGACCTCTTTCAGCGGCAGACCCGTCTGCAGGTACTGCGCAAGGGCGGAGACCTCGAGATAGAGGGGGAGATAATCGGATACGACATTGCCTCAATGGCTATCTCTGCAGACAGTTACGCCTCGGAGACCAAACTGACTATTCGTATCCAAGTGCGTTTCACCAACAACATCAACCCCGAAGAGAGTTTCGAGAAGACTTACAGTGCCTACCAGACTTTCGATGCCTCACGCCTGTTGAGTGATGTGCAGGACGAACTCTGTGCCACGATGGTGACGGAGTTGTCCGAAGACATCTACAACGACACCGTCGCTAAATGG
>CAVFIY010000163.1:671-5103 GCA_963622435.1 Bacteroides uniformis
AAACAACGAATTATGCATATACACTTTATTGCTATCGGCGGTGCTGCCATGCACAATCTCGCATTGGCAGTGGCAGCCAAACAGGGCTATACCGTTACAGGCTCTGACGATGAGATATTCGACCCCGCACGCACCCACCTTGCCCAGGCGGGTATTCTGCCTGCTGAACTCGGTTGGCATCCCGAGCGGATTACTCCGGACATTGATGCGATCATACTCGGTATGCACGCACGAGAGGACAATCCCGAGTTGGTACGCGCCCGCGAATTGGGGCTGAAGATATACTCTTTCCCCGAGTACCTTTATGAGCAGACCAAAGACAAGATACGCATCGTCGTAGGCGGCAGCCACGGTAAGACCACCACCACTTCGATGATTCTCTATGTGTTACAGCACCTCGGTATCGAGACCGACTATATGGTCGGGGCGCAGATAGAGGGTTTCGAGCGTATGGTACGCCTTAGCGACACGGCACGCTATGCCGTCTTTGAGGGGGATGAGTACCTCACTTCCCCGCTTGACCTACGGTCGAAGTTCCTGTGGTATCACCCGCATATCGCCATCCTGACAGGTATCGCGTGGGATCACATCAATGTCTTCCCTACCTTTCCACAGTATGTGGATACTTTCCGTCGGTTTGTGGACACTATAGAACCCAACGGCACTTTCATCTACTTTGACGCAGACAAGAATCTGCAGGCGATTGCCGCTGCAGCACGAAAGGACATTACCTGCGTACCGTACAACGCATACGAGGGCGAAGTCCCCATGCAGGTCTTCGGA
The DNA here is from genome assembly GCA_963622435.1 of Bacteroides uniformis. Classification (GTDB taxonomy): domain Bacteria; phylum Bacteroidota; class Bacteroidia; order Bacteroidales; family Paludibacteraceae; genus Colicola. Next base: position 1,455 of record CAVFIY010000163.1, read on the forward strand.
CGGCATAATATGCAGAACCTGCAAGCCGCTTGTCTTGCCTGCCATTGTATAGGAGTAGCACCGGATGATTTCTACCGCGTAATCAGTACATTCACAGGTGCAAGCAATCGCCTTGAGCGTATCTGCGAGACCGATACGGCGGTAGCGTATAAGGACTTTGCCCACTCGCCCAGTAAGTTACGGGCGACAATCAACGCCGTACGGGAGCATTATCCGGAGAAACGCCTTGTGGCATGTATGGAGTTGCACACATTCTCTTCGCTGATGGCGGATTTCCTGCCGCAGTATAAAGGCTGTATGGCAGAAGCCGATGTGGCGTGCGTCTATTTCAACCCGCAAGTGATAGCACATAAGCGACTTACGCCTATCACCGCCGAAGAGGTGCAGCAAGCGTTTGGGACTGCGAATGTGCGGGTATTCACCGACAGCCACGCCCTGCAAGACTACCTCCGCACGCTTGACTATCACAATACCGCCCTCCTAATGATGACCAGCGGCACTTTCGACGGCATAGACATCCCCACCTTCGCCAAAGCCATATTAGGCGCTTAACCCATTGTGCATTGTCTTGTCGTCTGTGGCGACACGCCACCGTCCGTTCCAAGAAAATTATTGTCCCCGGCGACACGCCGGTTGTGAATTTGCGTATATAAGAAAAAAGCAGTACCTTTGCACTCGAATTGGCGAAAGAGCATTTGTGCGCTCCGAGCCGTAAACATTTGTACGTTTATATGATAAAAATTACATTCCCGGACCAATCCGTCCGTGAGTACGAGAGCGGCACGACGCCGCTCCAAGTGGCTGAGAGCATCAGCAGTCGTTTGGCGCAAGACATCCTTGTAGCAAGTATCAAACCGTATTCGGAACAACCTGAGACCATTGAGCAACAGGGCGAGGGCTGGAGTATTGTAGAACTCAATACCCCGCTGACAGCCGACTGCTTTATCCGTCTGCACAAGTGGGACGACGAGGAGGCAAAGCACGCCTTCTGGCACACCTCGAGCCACCTGATGGCAGAGGCACTGCAAGAGCTGTACCCCGGCATTCAGTTCGGTATCGGTCCCGCTATCGAGAACGGATTCTACTACGATGTGTATCCCGCTGAAGGACAAGTGATTAAAGAAAGCGATTTCCCCGCTATCGAGCAAAAGATGTTGGAGCTGCGTGCCAAGAAAGAGCAACTCGTGAAGAAAAGCATCTCGAAGGCAGACGCACTCAAAGAGTTTGGCGACAAAGGGCAGACCTACAAGTGCGAACTGATTGCCGACCTCGAAGACGGGCATATCACAACCTATACACAGGGCGCATTCACCGACCTCTGCAAGGGGCCGCACCTGCTCTCCACCGAGCCGATTAAGGCCGTGAAAGTGCTGAGCTGCGCCGCCGCTTACTGGCGTGGCGACGAGAAACGCCCGATGATGACGCGTATCTACGGCATCTCGTTCCCCAAAAAGGCAATGCTCGACGAGTATCTGAACCTGCTCGAGGAAGCCAAGAAGCGTGACCACCGTAAGATAGGTAAAGAGCTGGAACTCTTTATGTTCTCGGACATGATTGGCAAAGGACTGCCCGTATGGCTGCCGAAAGGTACGGCGCTGCGTCTGCGCCTCGAGGAGTTCCTCAAAAAGATACAGAAACGCTATGGTTATCAGCAGGTTATGACCCCGCACATCGGTAGCAAGCAGCTCTATGTGACTTCGGGACACTGGGACCACTACGGCAAGGACTCGTTCCAACCGATCACCACGCCGGAAGAGGGCGAGGTATATATGCTCAAGCCGATGAACTGCCCGCACCACTGCATGATATTCAAAAACAGCCCCCGCTCGTACAAAGACCTGCCACTGCGTATTGCGGAATTCGGTACGGTATACCGCTACGAGCAGTCGGGTGAGTTGCACGGATTGACGCGTGTGCGTTCGTTCACACAAGACGATGCGCATATCTTCTGCCGCCCCGACCAAGTGAAAGACGAATTCATTCGCGTAATGGAGATTATCGATATAATCTTCAAAGCACTGAATTTCAATAATTTCGAGGCACAGATTTCACTCCGCGACCCGAAGAACACGACCAAATATGTCGGCTCCGACGAGGTATGGGAGAAGGCAGAAAACGCCATTATCGAGGCGTGCCGTGAGAAGAACCTGCCCGCTCGCGTAGAGTACGGCGAGGCAGCTTTCTACGGACCGAAACTCGACTTTATGGTGAAAGACGCCATCGGACGCCGTTGGCAGCTGGGTACCATTCAGGTGGATTACAACCTGCCCGAGCGCTTTGAACTGGAATACACGGGCGAGGACAACCAAAAACACCGTCCTGTGATGATTCACCGTGCGCCGTTCGGCTCGATGGAACGCTTTGTGGCTGTGCTGATAGAGCATACCGCCGGCAAGTTCCCGCTCTGGCTGACGCCCGACCAAGCCGTTGTGCTGCCCATCTCGGAGAAGAGCAACGACTACGCTTGGAAGGTGAAAGGGCTGCTTGAGGCACAGGATGTGCGCGTGGTGGTTGACGACCGCAACGAGAAACTCGGGCGAAAGATTCGCGACAACGAGCTGAAACGCATTCCGTTTATGCTGGTAGTGGGCGAGAAAGAGGCCGAGCAAGGGCTCGTGAGCGTCCGTCAGCAAGGCGCCGAGGATAAGGGGCAAATGACGATTCAAGAGTTTGCCGACTTTATCAACTCCACCGTCAAGGCACAAATGAACGCTTACTAACCTAATGCGCAATAGGGTAAAGATAGCCCACCAAGTGCAGCATTAAGCAACGAATGAGAGACTGCCTAACAATTCAAAATTGTTAGGCAGTCTTTCGTATATAGGTCAAATCGCAACCTATATACCTGAACAATGAATACGGATATGGCGTAGATAGCAGTTGTTTATTCGCCAACTATTTGTGTGAATGGAGAATTTGTTGTATTTTTGCAGCCACTTGTGAGCCGGAAGGCGAATGCACAGCTCATTATTCCTAACAAGTACTAACACAAATATCTTGCGTATGTAAGACCAAGTGCCGGAAGGCGGCACAATGACATAAACAGCATTGGCTATTATTTCGCGTTCAAAGAAAAAGTCCGGAAAACAATTTCTTATCGGAAATAGTCCAAGTTCACGGTAGTTCGTATGGACTGCCTACAAATCTACAAGCATGCTTCACACCGATAGTGTGAATTCTTGTAGATTTGGCGGGTTTTCATTCCGGACTTCCCGTGAACGCGAAAAGAATTCGCACTATTTTTTGCCTATTTTCACTGTTTCGAGATTGATAGCATTGCCTAATTCTATCAATCAATGGTTCGAAATCATTCTATCGTTATTTTTTTCGCACTGTGGCTTCTGTGTTTGCCTATTTGGAGTGTGAATGTGGTGTTCCGCTACGATGACCTTACACTTAATCCCAATAAAACCGACCAACAAGTGGTCGCCCTTTTCAGTGAAATGGAGGTGCCGCTTTCTATTGCCGTCATTCCGTGCGATAGCAATGAACAATGTATTTATCCTACTGATTCTGTGTCGCTTACTCGTTTGCGAAGTGCGAATTTTGAGATTGCACTCCATGGCCTGACGCACCAAAATATCCGAAATGGCGGCGAGTTTTGTGCATTAGAGCAAGCGGAAACCTATCGGCGTATTCATAAAGGGAA
>CAVFIY010000164.1:0-5065 GCA_963622435.1 Bacteroides uniformis
ATAGTCAAACGGTTTGTTCCAAACCGCCGCGGGTGGGGACACCCACGCCCCCAGGTAGCGGACACGAAGCATACAACAAAGCATACAATAAATAATACACAAATATACGCGAACGAAAGTGAGCAATTAACGCGAAACGAAGTGGAGCGAAAATACGCGAAGCGAAAATACGCGAGCGCAGCGAGCGAAAGAGTCATGAATGAAGAACTGAAAACAAAATGGGCGAAGTGTCAGACTATCCTTGCGGATAATCTGACACCCTCTGCATTCCAGACATGGTTTGCTCCGATTGTGCCATTACAGTTCGAGAAACAAGTCTTGGTGCTGCAAGTGAAGTCGCAGTTCATCGCCGAATATATAGAGGAGAACTACATCGACTTGCTGTCCTCGACGCTCTTCCGCGTCTTCGGGCGTGGCACACAGTTGGAATACCGTGTGCTGATTGACTCCACCTCGGGTGCAGGCAGCAATATCCCCTCGACGGGTACTACTGAACAGAACATCCGCAAGGAGAACGGCAGCACGGGGAATTACGCCGTGGGCGCTCCCCTACCCGATTTCGACACGCAACTCAACACACTCTACACTTTCGAGTCGTATGTGGCAGGCGAACCGAACAAACTGGCACGCACTGCGGGTATCACCGCCTCGAAACAACCGGGGTACAATGCGTTCAATCCGCTCTTTATCTACGGCGGAAGCGGTGTCGGCAAGACCCACCTGGCAAACGCCATCGGCAACCAAGTGCGCCTGCTCAACCCCAAAGCACGGGTGCTGTACATCTCGGCGAACACCTTTAAGTTACAGTATCAAGACGCGCGCAACACGAACCATATCCCCGATTTCCTGAATTTCTACCAGAGCATCGATGTGCTGATAGTGGATGATATTCAGTACTTTGCGGGGCTGAAGGGGACGCAGGACACTTTCTTCCATATATTCAACTACCTGCAGCAGTCGCACAAGCAGTTGATACTGACTTCCGACCGCTCGCCCGTACAACTGAAGGATATCGAAGACCGGCTGCTGACCCGTTTCAAATGGGGACTGGTGGCAGAGATTACACGCCCCGACTACCAGTTGCGGCGGAACATCCTGCTCAACAAGATGTACCACAACGGGATTCAACTGCCCGACGAGGTGATAGACTATATCGCCTGCCATGTGCAGGATTCGGTGCGCGACCTGGAGGGCATACTCGCCAGCCTGCTTGCCTATTCGACGCTGACTGACAAGGAGATAGACCTGGCACTCACCGAACAAGTGGTGTCGCATATCGTCGCCATTCAGCCCAAGAATGTGGCAATGGAAGACATCGTGGGCGCAGTGGCAGAGCATTTCAACATCCCCGAGCGTTCTATCCTCTCGCAGAACAGAGCCAAAGAGATAATGCAGGCACGCCATGTGGCGATTTACTTGAGCAAAAAACTGACCGACCGCTCACTCAACGAGATTGGGCTGTATATGGGGCGGCGGACACACGCCACGGTACTCCACTCCATCAATTTTATGAAGGAACAACTCTCTATCGACGCGTCGCTGCGGCAGCAAGTGAACTCTATTGAGATGGCGCTGCAGAACTAAGGGGGCTGGGCGATTTTTGGAAGTTTGGAAATAGGCAAGGTCTGTGAGGGCTTTGCTTTTTTGTGCGTGGGCGTTGGGGGGGGGCGTTTGTTTGGTTGGTATGGAGGACTCGGCACAGCATAGTCATTTGAGCCTGGCGGCTCACGCGGGTGGGGACACCCACGCCCCCAGGCTGTCGGATGTGCTGCTTTGGTTTTTGCATTGCTGTCTTTTGAGGCATTTCAAAAGCATAAAAAATCCCGTTCAATTCATCATTTTTGAGATAGTTCGCAAGAACTTTGGCATAGCACTTGCATAGTTGCAGAAAAAGTCGTAACTTTGCAGGCGAATTGTGAATGTCTTAAAAACAGGACGCACGGAAAACCGCACGCAAGATAAGTAGTAGGAATGTACAAAACACAAGAATAGGTAGCATAAGACAGAATGACACGACTGAGCGTAAATATAAACAAAGTGGCAACCCTACGCAATGCGCGCGGCGGCAACCTGCCCGATGTGGAGCAATTCGCCACGGACTGCGAACGATTTGGTGCTGAGGGGATTACTATACACCCGCGCCCCGATGAGCGGCACATCCGCCGAAGCGATGTATATGCGCTGCGCTCACTCGTGAAGACTGAACTGAACATCGAGGGCAACCCGACGGAGGAATTTACCGCCATGGTGCTGGATGTATGCCCCAACCAAGTAACGCTCGTTCCCGACAGCCCCGACCAACTGACAAGCAATCATGGCTGGGACACGAAGAAAAACGAAGCACATCTGGCGGAACTGGTGCGGCGTTTCCACGAGAAGCAGATTCGCGTCAGCATATTTGTGGATGCAGACCCCGAAATGGTGGCATACGCCGGGCGCACAGGGGCTGACCGAGTAGAACTGTACACGGGTCCCTACGCCGAAGAATACGACCACGACCCTGCGGCGGCGATTGCCCATTATCGGGCGGCGGCAGAGCAGGCAAAGAGCGTTGGATTGGGGCTAAATGCCGGGCACGACTTGAATTTGCGCAACCTGCACGCCTTTGTGGAAGCGTTCCCGTGGACAGATGAGGTAAGTATCGGACACGCTATCATTGCCGACGCACTCTACCTTGGGATAGAGGAAACGATACACCGATATAAGGCGTGCCTAAAACTATAAGGATTGTGTGAGTGGGCGCATGGGGCGTAAGGGATTAAACTAGAATCGACTTGGTTGAAGCCGCTGGCTCACAGCCATAATACAGAACTCTAAATAACAATATATCAATATGTTACTACAAGACACCGCTGCCGTAGCATTGGCAGCAGAACAAATGCAAGCCGCTGCTGAACCTGAACCCATGAACCTGTGGGCGATGGCACAAAACGGCGGATGGATAATGATTGTACTCGCCGTGCTGCTAGCCGCCGCTATCTACATATTCATCGAGCGCCTCGTGGTGCTGAAAAGTGCGACAAAAGAAGACAAGAGTTTCATGGATCGCATTCGCGACTACATCCACGAAGGCAAAATTGACTCCGCCACGAACCTCTGCAAGCAGACCAACACCCCGTCGGCACGCATGATTGAGAAAGGTATCACGCGTATCGGGCGACCGATGCAAGATGTGCAAGTGGCGGTGGAGAATGTGGGCAACCTCGAGGTGAGCAAACTGGAGAAGGGGCTGGTTATCATGGCGACCATCGCCGGCGGCGCACCGATGTTGGGATTCCTCGGAACGGTGACAGGTATGCTCCGCACCTTTTATAATATGGCGCAGACCTCGGGCGGCGTAATAGAGATGTCATCGCTCAGCACGGGTATGTACGAAGCGATGGTGACGACCGTGGGCGGCTTGATAGTGGGTATCCTGGCGATGTTCGCCTATAACATTCTCGTGGCACGCATTGACCGCGTGGTACGACTGCTCGAAGGACGCACCATGGAGTTTATGGACCTGCTCAACGAACCGGCATAAAATAGAAATCAGACCTCCCCAAGCCCCTCCAAGGGCACCCCACTGCGCAACGCTTGTGGGAACCCCGCCGCAGGAGGGGATGTCAGATACGCTGAAAATCCCTCCTTTGGAGGGACAAAGGGAGGTCTTATAATTCGAAATTAAATCTATGGCTCTGAAAAGACGAAATAAGGTGGAGGCGACATTCGCCATGTCGTCGATGACCGACTTGATATTCCTGTTGCTGCTGTTCTTCGTAATGGCAAGCACGATGTCGTCGCCCAACGACATAAAGATAAACTTGCCGCAGTCGCGGGCAACCAAAGCCACCCGACAAGTGGTCGCCAAAGTGAGCATCGACAACCTCGGTAACTACTTTGTCGCCATCGGGAAAGCCAAACCTGTGGCTATCCAACCCGACGAATTGGAGACCTATCTGACTACTATTCAGCAGACTGACTCGACGATGTACATTGCGCTGCACGCCGATGAGGACATCGCCTACAAAGAGGTGGTGCGCGTGCTGGATATCGCCAACCAACACAAAATGAAACTCGTAGTGGCGACTAAGAAATAACGCTGTGCAACTGAAACAGAAATCACATAGTATCGCAGCGGCAGGCACGGTGATAGCCATGCTACTCCTGTTCCTGTTCCTCTGGTTCGTGCGCCTATCTGCCCCCCAACAAGAGGAAGACGAGGGCATAGAGATTGCTTTTGGCAACACGGAGAACGCCGGCGGGTCGGAGGCAGTCGCCACCGAAGCCGTTCCCCTACCCTCGCAGGCTGCCGCACCGCAAGTGGCAAGTTCGGCGCCGTCGGATAACGACTTGATGACGCAAGAGGACGAAGAGGCATTGGCGCTCGCACGGCAGCGTGAACAGGACGAAAAGGCACGCAAGCAGGCAGAAGACGAGGCACGACGCATCGCCAAAGAGGAAGCGGAAAAGGCTGAAGCAGAAAGACTTGCGAAAGAAAAAGCCCTGGCGGAACAGAAAGCCAAAGAGCAAGCCGCCATCGCCAAAGCGGACAAGATGGGTGCCCTATTCGGGAACAATGCATCGGGCGCACAAGGCAGCGGCAACACGCAGGGCGAGGGGCAGAAAGGCAACCCCGTGGGACACGGAACTTCGGGCGGCGACACATGGAATTTGGCAAACCGAAATATAAAAGGTGCTCTCCCAAAACCTAGCGACAAGTTTAACCAAGACGGGAAAGTGGTCGTGGAGATACGCGTGGACTCAAAAGGCAATGTGGTCAGCGCACGGGTGACAACAGGATCAAATGTGAGCGATGCGACCACCCAACAATTAGCGGTGGAGGCTGCGAAGAAAGCCAAGTTCTCCGAGAGCGACCAGGAGATGCAGATTGGAACGATTACCTATAACTTTAGGAGTAGATAAATGACCTCCCCTACCTCTCCAAAGGAGGGGAATAATTGAAGAATCAATATGTAGATGTGTAATTTACCCATTTACGAATTTACAAATTTACAATTGTAGTAACCCGTATGAATTATTTGTTTCTTGACAACGGCTTTGAAGAAATCGAGGCTATCACGAC
>CAVFIY010000165.1:0-5057 GCA_963622435.1 Bacteroides uniformis
GGGGTCAAACGGTTTGTTCCAAACCGCCGCGGGTGGGGACACCCACGCCCCCAGGCTGCCGGATGTGCTGCTGACTTTATTCTTGCTTTTTCTTTATTTCCTTCCCTATTTTCTCCTTATTCTTTCTCCCTATTTCTTTTTTATCCTTTTACCTTTTTTCTCTGCTCTCCGCTTATTGGAGGAGGTACTTGGTGGCGGATTGGATGACTATGCCGCGGTAGGTGGCGTCCACTTGCTGACCGAGGATGTTATACATCGGGGTAGTGAGGTCGAGGGCGGGGGTGTCGGTCTCGGCATTCTCTATCGCCGTCGGCTGACAGTCGGGGAGGAGTTTCTCTGCGCCGCCCGACCACATATAGCAGACATCCTCGTCCGTCCAGAGGTCGGAGGTCTTGTTGTTGTCATTTCCCGCACTGAAGATGAAGTTCACCTCTTTGAGCGTGGCATCGAACTGATAGTAGTAGAAGCCTGCCTCGTTGGTTGCGGTCAGCGCCGTACCGGGCCATTTGCCTGTATATTCCGTTACTTTCGTGCCTGTACCCGTCCACGAATAGAGATAGACTTTCGACCAAGAAGCGGGTTTGTAGAACGAGACGACAATAGGCGTGGTCTGCGGTGCTTTGTAGGTGTATTCGTAGGTCTGCACTGCCGATTGGGTATTTGCCGTAACGACATAGGCATTGATAGTCGTAGTGGCGGTGAGGGTAATCGGTGCGGTGTATTTCACGCGGGTGGAAGACGATGCGGGGTCGGTGCCGTCCAATGTGTAGTAAATCTCGGGGTTGGTTTCCGTACCGCCCACGGCTTCCATAGTAACAGTAAGTGTGGCGGTCTTGAAAGTGGAAGTACCCGGTGTAACGACCAGTCTCGGTGCGACGGCGGTAGTGGTCTTAATCCACATAGCATAGCCGTTGCCCGATGCGGCGAGCGTATAGCCCGACTTGGATGTTGTCACCTTATTGCCGAGTTCGAGTATCAGTGTGCCGTTCGTACCCGTAACGGTGGCACGATAGCCCGATGCGTCGCCCTCGTCGGAGACCACACTCTCGGAGTGGGCACCCACTGCCTTACGCGCCAGTACCATAGGGGCAAGGGCGGACTTATAGACTTTCCAGTGCGGGTAGAAGACACACGGCACACCCGGCATAGAGAGCATAAAGGCGTTGCTCTGCAGGAGGCGGTCTTTGAGTGCCGTCGTCATCGAATTACCCTTGCCGCCGAACTCATTGTCGTCGCGCTGATAGGTGTCGTGGCTGTCGATGAAGGTAACTGCGTATTTGCTCTTACCCGCTCCCAGCAGCCCCGGGGCTTTGCAGCCTGCGAAACTGCCTGCGGCAATAGACTTATTGAATGCATCGTACTTGGTGGCGAAGTCGAAAGTAAGTGTGTTCCACCCTGCGTCGTTCAGGCGGCTTTGCAGCACATCCTTGTTGCCGTCCCAGTACTCCATGACAGAGAAGTACATCTCGGACGCTGTGTTGTAGTCGTTGACATGGGAGTTATGGAAGCCTTTGCAGTAGTCGTAACGCGCACCGTCGTAGTGCATCTCGTTCTTCATCCACTTGAGGTACGCACGGAACATCTCGCGCACTTTCTCGCTCTGATGATCCCAATCGCGGGCAGCGGCGTAGTTCGCCTCGTCGCCATAGCCGTCGTCGGCTGCGCCCGTGGCTTTGCCTTTGCATGAGCCTACACCCTTATCCTCAGCGGAATTGACCTCATCGGTCTTGCATATCCAGGAAGCGTCGGGAGCGAACGAGCCGTACGAACCGAAGTCTTCGGGATAGAAGTCGCACCAAGTGGACTTATTATTGGCGTGGTTAATGACAATGTCGGCGACCACCTTGGCTCCACCTGCGTGGAATGCGGCTATCAGTTCCTCAAGGGTAGCACGCGTACCCCAATCGGAGTTCTGATTGCAGTACTGCTTGGGCAGGTAGCCTACTCCACCCGATGCTTTTGCCGAGGGCGGTAGCCAGATAAGGTCGAAGTAGGCGGCTATCTCATCTGCCTCTTTGAGCAGGGTTGCCCAACGAGTGTCGCCGTGTTTGGATGTGGACAGGTTCGAGTCCCAGTAGAATGCCTGGAACATGACATCGGTGCACTGCGAGGGGACGGAGGAGGTATATGGTGTGGGAGTGGGGTCGGGTTCCGGTTCCGGGTCAGGGTCTGGCGTGGGGTCGGGAGTCGGGTCGGGAGTCGGGTCGGGGTCCGGAGTGGGATCGGGGTCGGGGGTTGGGTCGGAGCAGTCCGTGCCTTTCTCTACATACCAGAGGTCGTCATTGTACTTCAGTTTGATGTAGAGGTTGTAGGAACCTGCCGCCTTGCAGACCAAACCCGTGGCGGTGCAGTCAAACGATTTATAGTCGCCGTATGGGTCTATGGCAGTGATAGCCCATGCCGCGTTCGCCCCTTGGTCGTAACAAGTAACCACATCGCCCACCGAGAGGGGAACGCAGGTAGCGACATACTGGGTGCGCCCTTGGTGGTCTTGGGTGCTTTGGGTAGTGGCGTAGTCTTTTTCGCCGTTGACACGCACGAAGTACGGCTCTGCAGCGAGAGATACTGCCACAAAGAGCAGTAATAGCGTAGAATAGATGTGTTTCATGGTTAGTAGTCGGTTCCTCTGTACTCACTACAGAAAAACGGTGCAAAGGTACGGGGTTTTGGGGATATGTGCAAGAGGGGAAAGTATGTTGTTGAGCAGGGATTTGGAAGACCCTACCCCCTGCCCCCTCCCCTTCGAAGGGGAGGGGGTTAGACCTCTCCATGCCCCTCCAGAGGAGGGGAGGGCAGAGCGGGGTCAAACGGTTTGTTCCAAACCGCCGCGGGTGGGGACACCCACGCCCCCAGGCTGCCGGATGTGCTGCTGACTTCTAGATAGGCTAGATATTCTAGTTGATCTAGGGGGTCTAGTTAATCTAGTTGATCTAGTGGTTGTTGTAGTGGAGGGTGCCGCGGTGGATGTAGAGGAGGGAGGGGGCGGAAACGGAAAGGGTGTCTATCGGCTGACCGAGGAGGGTGTAGGGTTGATTGAAGAGGGGGTTATTGGGGTCGGTGGTGCTGCGGGAGGAGGGGTGTGGGGCGGTAGTTTGGTCAATTGACAGGGGTTTATCCGGCTCTTGGGAGATGTACGCCCCGGTTTCGTATTGCGTTTTATCGATTGTGCCGTCCGCTACGCCGTTGAGGTAGATTTCCAAGTAGGTATAACCACTTGTTTCTGCGGGGGAGTTAGTTTCTAAATTGGTACTTTCTATGGAAGAGTTAGGTACTGAACTAGCACTTGCGGCATCTTGTTGATTACTATCCGCCTCTATTGAGGGTTGTATAGTTGCTATTTGTGCAGCGTCCTGCGGGTTGGTAGGGTCGAGGCCGATGGCGAGTTCGTAGAGGTCGGGGAGGCCGTCGAGGTCGGAGTCGAGGGCAAGGGAGTCGCCCTCTACCGCATCCAAGAACGGGTAGTTGCCTACCACGCTGTCGCCCACATAGAAGCAATCCTCACGGGCAAAGCGGATGTCGTTCTGCGAGTCGATAATCCCGAGCCAGTTCTTCTGCGTTGCGCCGACGAACTGCGGGTCTTGCTTGCCTGCCGCCTCCGCCAACAGACGCGTATCCTCCTCGTCCATACGGGGGAGGGTTGCCCCTGCCATAGTGGTAACTTTGCTATACGCCTCTGCCGCCGGCTCGGCAACGATGCCGCTCTCGACGACGGGGAGTGCAAGGACATAGCGGTTGTAATTCGCCTCGCCCGCCTGTGCGCCGTCGAGGTTAAACGCCCGATTGGCGTTGTTCTCCACATAGCCGTAGAGGTTGTCCTTATTGACCAGCCGCAGCACAGAGTCTTGCCAGCAGGCTTTGTCGGTACGGTTGAACTTATTCCCCGTCTCGAACTCGTTGCCGCTCAATAGCCACTGCCCGTAGTCCCCCACACGGCTGCCCTGTACGAAATAGCGAGTGGACAGCCCTATCGCCTGCGTGGTGGGGCCGCAGCGGAAATAGTTATTGACGAGATAGACACGGTCGTAGCCTACGCATACGCCCGACTCGTCGCGGTTCTTCGTCGTATCGTTCTCGCCCCCATAGAGGGAGTTCTTCTTGCCCCAGTTGAATATCACATTATTGAGGAACTCGTTATCGACAAAAGCGTCGTGGTCATGGCTGCCACGGGCGATATTCGCCTCACTACGCACGCCGTTGAAACGCGGGGTGCGGTTGTGGCAATTGGTAATCAAGCAGTGGTGCATCGTGGCATGCTCCCCTCCCCACTGGGTGGCATAAGCACGCGCACCCTTGGCGTTCTTGGAGTTATACAGTCCCTCGCCGATGATAGACCACTGGAGCGTGGTGGAGTCGGTGTCGTACATCGTAAGGCACTCCTCCATAGACCAGGTAAAGGAGCAGTGGTCGATAATGACATGGTGCGTGTTCTCCACATCGAGGCAGGGGTAACTGGTGGCAGGAATGTCGCCTGCACGGAAACGGATGTAGCGAATGATGACATTTGGTTTGCAAACATATATATTCGCACCCGCAATGCAGACGCCTCCGCCCGGGGCGGTCTGCCCTGCGATGGTCACATTGGGGTGCGCAAACTTGAGTTTGGAGGTCAGGTAAATCGTACCGCAGACACGGAAAAGCACCGTGCGCGGGGTATCGTCGCCCGCACGCAACGCCCAACGGAGCGTCCCCTCGACGAGGTCATCGTCCGAACAGTCGTCGAGGCGAGTGACATAATAGACCTGACCGCCACGCCCGCCCGTGGCATAGCGGCCATAGCCCTCCGCCGTAGGGAAAGCAAGGGTTTCCGCCGAGAGCGAGGCAACGGAAAGAAGAAAGCACAAAAGCGATAGGAAAAAAGATTGTTTATGCATGGTGTTGTGTGATTTGATGAACGGTTTTTGGTACATCTTTCCCGGCTTGAGGGTGGCTTGAGGTTGGCTTAGCCGTGGCTTGGGAAAGGGAGAAATTAGGAGTAATTAAGAATTAAGAATTAAGAATTAAGAATTAAGAATGAGACCTCCCCCTACCCCTCCAAAGGAGGGGCTAACAGAGAATGG
>CAVFIY010000166.1:0-5054 GCA_963622435.1 Bacteroides uniformis
GATTCTAACCAAAGATTTACAACATTGGCTAAAAGTACAATCTGTACTACATTTTCGAAGATAAGGTTTAGCAGCAAACAGAATTCCTACAAAGTCATCACTTGGAAACCAATATCGTTTTGAATAGGGGAATAATGCATGGACAAAATCCAATCCATTAGACCAATTGCTAGGTGAATTATCATCCCTCCAATAATAATCGAAAATAAAATCATAGCCATCCTCCCATTTAGGGCGGCGTACTAAATAGGCAGTAAATCTTCCCTTTTTAGGGTCTATTACTTTTTTATATAAGACAAAGTCTCCATGTTCGATAATCTCGCCTTTTTGACGGTTGTTTTTGTGATAAAAACACTCCTCTCCATTAGAATCCTTAATGACTCCATAAACTTGATAATCGCCATTACGATCTCTAAACAACTCCAATCTTCCATAAGAAAACGGAATATCATTCAATGTTTCACAAAAAATGCTATCAATATCAATTTTGACAGCGTGCTTATGCCTCTTTTTAGATTCCATTTGTTTCTAATTTTATAATGCGAAGGTTTCTATCTTGCGAAACAAAGTGCGAAAATACAACACGAATAGCATTCTTATAACAATTATAGTCAATGACATACACAATAAATCATTGCTGTCGATATATTTTAGAACTCCATACAAGATAGAGGGGAGGAAAGATTTCTTGCTAATATAGCAAACAGTGATGGAGCCCCCACCGCTGTTTGCTGCATTTAGCATTTAGCATTGTGCATTATGCATTGAATCCTTATCGTCCGTGGCGACTCGCCACCGCCACCGCCACTACTTACTCAATATCCGATACTCCCACGGCTTGAGTGTGAGTGCCTCGCTGTCGGAGAGCGTCTTCTCTTCGCCGCAGTTGAAGCAGGTGTAAGTCCCCGCATACCCCGTGAGGTCAAGCGTCACAACCTGCTCCTCGCCCGACATATTCATCACCGCCAGCACGGTGTTCTTGCTGTCCTCGAGCGCACGCACGCAGGCGAAGATATGTGCATTATCTGCAGGCAGACGCAGCATCTTCGCTCCCAGTTCGGGACTGTAGAGGGCAGGATTGGCTTTGCGCAGCGCATTAAGCCGCTGATACATAGCGTATTGCGGCGCACCCTCCACGCGGTCGATACAGTCTTTCTCGAAGAACGAGAGGCGGTGATGGTTGCCGCTCAACTGCCCCGTGTAGATTAGCGGCATGCCCGGCACGATATAAGTGAATGCAGCAAACAAGTCCGCTCCGTCGCCCATACGCTCGAACTCCGTGCCGTTCCACGAGTTCTCGTCGTGGTTGGAGGTGAAGTTCATACGGATGGCGTTGGCGCGAATGGCGGTGTCTGCCTTTGCGAAGTAGTTCCACAGGTCATCCACGCTGCTCTTCCCCTGCGCCACGCTGTTCATCAGGTGGTGCAACTCCCAGCCGTAGTACATGTCGAACGCCGACTCGGTGAGTTCCTGCGCCTTGTCTTCGTTCTCGGCGAGGGTGAACATCGCGGGGTACGTCTTGCGCAGGTCTGCCATTGCCCAATTCCAGAAATCCGTCGGCACTTCGCCCGCCACATCGCAGCGGAACCCATCCACGCCTATCGAATCCATCCACCAGTGCATGCAGCGCAGCATCTCCTGCCGCATGTCCTCGTTGTCGTAGTTCAGTTTGGAAATGTCTGTCCAGTCGTATTGCACCATGAGGTTTCCGAGGCTGTCGCGGTAGTGCCAACCCTCGTTCTCCGTCCATTTGCTGTCGGGCGCAGTGTGATTCGCCACCCAGTCGAGTATGACCTTGAAGCCCAAGTCGTGCGCCGTCTTCAGCAGATGTTCAAAGTCCGCGCGTGTGCCGAACTCGGGGTTGAATTGGCAGTAGTCAGCGATGGAGTAGTAACTGCCCAGCGTCCCTTTGCGGGTGATTTGCCCAATGGGCTGACAGGGCATAATCCACAGAATATCAATGCCGTTCTCCCGCAGTTCGGGCAGCACCGCCTCGGCGGCGGCAAAGGTGCCTTCGGGCGTGAGTTGACGGGTGTTCAGTTCGTAGATAGTGGCATCGTACGCCCAACGGGTGTGGGTTGTCGGTGCTTGTTTGGTGCAGCCGATGAGTGCCAAGAGACTCACTGCGGCAAGTAGTACTTTTTTCATGGGTATGATGATTTATGTTATTGCTTTTCAATCGAATAGGTGAGTGCCTTGCGGTCGAGCGTCACGCGCACGCACTCGCCCAGGTAGATGCGGTCGAAGACCAGGCGGTCGGCGCTTGCCTCCACGGGGATATAGTCGCCGTAGAGCAGCGGCAGCGAATGGCGGCGCAGGCGAATAAGGTCGCTCACCGTCCGACGGAACGCCTCTTCGTGCGTGTTTAACCCCTCGAAGCGCATCGGATGACGGTTGTCGGGGTCGTTCGCACCCACCTCGGCGTACTCATCTCCTTGATAGATACACGGCACGCCGGGGATGGTGAGGTTCAGCACCTCGAGCAGCAGCGTGCGCCGATATGCCTCATCCACGACCTGTTCCCTTTCTACTGCCGTCAGGCGACCGAGGTCGTTGGGAACTATCCCGCAGCGGCGCGTCCACCCTGCCTCTTTGGGGTCTTCGTCGAACCGCACCGCCCCGCCGGCGAACGAGGCGAAGCGCACTTGGTCGTGGTTGCCCGATATGTTCCCCATCGTGTGGTGCGCCCCGTAGGTGGCGAGCGAGGTCAGGATAGTGCTGTTCAGCCCTTCCATTGTTCCATCGCCGCACAGCGTGTGAATCGCCGTGAAGTAAGTGTTGAAGTCGAACTGTGCCTGCAGCAGGCCCGTCTTCACATACGAGTTGATGAGTTCGGGCGACCCGTAGGTCTCGCCTATCATCCAGATGTGCCGACCGGGGAACCGCGTGGCGAGTTTCTGCCCGAAGGTGCGCCAGTAACTCTCGGGAATGTGCTTGCAGGCGTCGTGCCGGAAGCCATCCAGGTCGTAATTCGCCAGCCAGTAGAGGGCAGAGTCGGTCATCGCGTCGCACACCTCCTTGCGCTCCAGGTCGAGGGTGGGGATATGCGCGTCGAACCAAGTCGTCAGGCGTGCCTCGTCCCAGAGTTCGAAGTTACGCCGCCCGTCGGGCAGAATGGAATCCGTGTGCCAGTCGGGGTGTTGCTGATAAACTGCGGCGTTGATGTGTGCGTGGTTGGCAACATAATCCAGTATCACATTGATGTCGTGCCGATGCGCCGTGGCGAGCAGTTGCCGCAGTTCCGCATCCGTGCCGAACCGCTTGTCGATGGCGGTGATGAGGATGGGCCAGTAGCCGTGATACCCCGAGAAACGGGTGTAGGTCTTGGTGGAATCGTACTTGTTCCCGTGGCGGAAAACATACTTCCCCCACGCGTCCCACGGGTTCTGCGTGATAGGGCTAATCCACAGAGTATTAACGCCTAAGGAGTCGAAATAGCCCTGCTCTATCTTCAGCGTGATACCCGCGAGGTCGCCCCCTTGATAATCCACGATGTCCAACACTTCGGGGCTGTTCATCTTCCAATTGTTCGCAGGATTGCCGTCGTAGAAACGGTCTATCATCAGCGAGTAAAGCACCTGCGCTTGGTCGTCGTGGCGGGTAAGCGACTGCGTGTGCAGCACGGGTTGCCCGTTTTCGAGCGGCAGCAGCAAATCGTTGTAGAGATAGTTGTCATCGGCGGCATAGACCCGCAGGAAACTGCGCCCGTGCCGACAGCGCCGCACCGCATCGCTCTCGGCGAGCGCGAGGGTGAACGCCCCGTCAGCCTGTGCTTGAATAAGCGACTGCTCGAGGGGCAGGTTCTGTATGTAGGCTTGTATGACGGGGTGCTGCGGCTCTTCGAGGAAGCGAATAGTGAGAACGCCGTCGTTATAAGCAGAGGAAACCAGCCCCTGCCGAACAGGCTTGGCAGGCAGCACGGGAATGGTGAGTGCAGACTTACCACTCGTGATAGTGAACTCGGCAAGTGTCTGCGCCGTGTTCACCACCCATACCGTATCTGGCAGCGCACCTCCCGCCGTTTCCAACGCCAGTCCCTCCGCACCTTGCGCATTCAGCAATGTGCATTGTATATTGTACATCGTGCATCGTGCATTGTGCATTGCATTTGTTGCCTGCGCCGGCTCGGCGTACTTTGCATTTGTTGCCTGCGCCGGCTCGGCGCGCATTGAACATAGCAGCGGCACATAATCCGTTAGCACAAAGCAGGCGGTGTCGTTTGCCATGCGTATGGGTAGGATAGGTTGCCCGATGGCTATTTGTTGTACGGGGTCAGTCGTACGGGCGCACGCCGCAAGCAGCAGCACGCTCGCCGCCGCAAGAACCGCACGGAACTCCCGTCCGCACGGACGACTCCATCGCCCCAAATCGAATAAGGATTGTGTCTTTTTCATGGTATCTAATAATGTGTTTTTCGACTTCCCCGCCCCGCCCACCTCGCCCCACGCAGTGTGCATACATACCATTTGCGAGGACTATATAACGCATTTGCGAGGACTATATATAGCAGTAGCAGGGACTACATATAGCAGTAGCAGGTTATAAATATACTTATTACAGTGTGTTTCTCAACTAGTCTGCAAAGGTACGCTTTTATTTTCGTATAGCCAAACGCTTTGACTGTTTTTGTCTCCATTGGTGCCAACTTGCCTTCCTAACTCGCCCCCAAATACTTTCCATTCCCTCCTCCCGTTCAAAAGCACATTGTAACAAAAGTCGCCTTACCCACCGCCCAATCGCCACCCAGTCGCCACTCCGTCAGCCTCTCATCAGCCTCCAATCGCCACCCATCGCCACCCTGTCCCCTCCCCACTATTTCCCCGCCTGTGTCTTGTACGAAATATGGTTTACACTTTTATGTTCGCAAAATGTTCTATTTTTAAGATTATGGAATTATGAGTAAAACTAGAAAAGTGTATTCCGAGTCGTTTCGGATGCAAGTAGTCAGTAATTATTACAGTGGCGGTTGCCGCTTGAGTGAGACCGCTCGTAAGTGGGAAGTTCCCATCCCGACCTTGCAGAAATGGGTTAAGACCTGTTGCCTTGGTCAGGAA
>CAVFIY010000167.1:0-5053 GCA_963622435.1 Bacteroides uniformis
CATAGGGCAAAATTACGGGTATGTTATACTTATCTTATACTTATGTTATACTTATCTTATAGAGATGACGGCACAAAGGTACGGGTTTTTCTTGATATGGGCAAGGGCGGTGGGAGATTTTTTGAGGGGGTGGTTTTACTGCGGAGGGCGGGGGATTCCAAAGGGGAGATAGGGATTTGGCACATTAGTTGTGGGAGAAAAGAGGAGGGGTTGGAGGTTGTGTGGGGCGGGCTTGGTCTTCTAGTTTGACTAGGTAAACTAGTTGTATCTAGGTGCCCTAGATAGGCTAGATTGTTCTAGATAGGCTAGATGCATTATCGGGTTAAACGGTTTGTTCCAAACCGCCGCGGGTGGGGACACCCACGCCCCCAGGCTACTGGATGTGCTGGGCTTTGTTCTTCTAGGTCATCTAGTTCTTCTAGTTTATCTAGTTCTTCTAGTTAATCTAGTTAATCTAGTTGTATCTAGGTGAACTAGTTGCATCTAGTTAATATAGTTTGGCTAGTTAATATAGTTAATATAGTTAATATAGTTAATATAGTTATTATAGTTAATATAGTTTGGCAATAGTAGTAACATTCTTATTTTGCGAAGATATGGTAAATGGATTGAAGATTGCCCTGGCGAGCGACCACGCAGGGTATAACCTCAAACAAGATGTTATGCAGCACCTCTCGGCGCAAGGTGCTGATATACACGACTTTGGCTGCTACTCCACAGAGAGTTGCGACTACCCCGATTACGCACATCCGCTGGCGGAGGCGGTGGAGCGGGGTGAGTACGCTTTCGGCATTGTTATCTGCTCGACGGGCAACGGTATCTGCATGACTGCCAACAAACATCAGGGCATTCGCGCCGCCCTCTGCTGGGACACGCCGCTCGCACGCCTGGCGCGTCAGCACAACAACGCCAATGTACTCGGCATGCCTGCCAATTTCATCTCGACAGAGTTGGCTCTCCAAATAGTGGACACCTTCTTCTCGACTGATTTTGAGGGCGGTAGGCACGAACGACGCGTCAATAAAATACCCGTTCACTAACTAGTTCCCCATTCTCTCGCGGCGTTTATATTACGCGGGCAGCCGCTTTCGCAACCTCGTGCGCTGCCTGGGGAGTTATGCACTGAGCCTCGTGGGCGTAGTGCGGGTGCGGCATCTGCCTACTTTCCTCTCCGTCGAACCTGCGAACTTCTGCTCGCTGCGCTGCCCCGAATGCCCCGTCGGCATGGCGGGTGGGCGACCTGCGACAGGGGGTAAGGCAGGGCTGCTGCGCCCCGAGGTATGGCAGGAGGTGCTGCGGCAGGCTGCGCCCTACGCGCACACGGTACAGTTCTATTTTCAAGGGGAGCCTCTCCTCCACCCCGACCTGCCGAAAATGATACGGGAGGCACACGAGGCGGGGCTGTTTACCGTAGTATCCACCAATGCACAACAGATGACGGAAGCGTTGGCTAATGCGCTGGCGGATAGCGGGTTACAGCGCATCATTATCTCCATGGACGGGCTGACGGAGGCATCGTACAACGCCTATCGAGTGGGCGGGGAGTTGGAGAAAACGCTGTCCGCCCTGCGGTGGCTCGACGAGAGCAAGCGGCGGCGGAAGAGTCGATTCCCGATAGTGGAATTGCAGTGTCTGCGCCTCCGCAGCAACGAGGGCGAGTGGGACACGCTGCGGCGAAAATACCGCTCGCTTGGGGCTGACAGGCTGGTCTTCAAGACAGCGCAATTCTATGATTATCAGCGTGGTAACCCGCTTATGCCGACCGACTTACGCTACAGCCGCTATGCCCTGTCGGCAGACGGGACTTATCGCCCCAAGCAGACGCTGCTGCGGCGGGTGTGGCGGTGGAACGCGCCGTGCTTCCGACTATGGGCAGGGGCGGTGGTGACGACAGAGGGTGAGATTCTGCCCTGCTGTTTCGACAAAGCACATCGGTACGCCTACGGAAATCTGCTGACGCAGGGGCTGGCGGTGGCGTATCACTCACCCAAGGTAGAGCAGTTTCGGCGGGCGGTGCTGCACTACCCGTCGCTGCCGGACATATGCGGCAACTGTACGAGATAGGATGTGCAGTACTTTTCTTACGGCAAAACACAGAAAAATGCCCGTTTTTGTAGAAAAAGGAGGATTATTTTTACGAATAGTTGTAAAATAGAGATATTCGTTGTATCTTTGCAGCGGGTTTTGTTCGACCCGCAAAATGACTGACTCCTAAATCCTTTTTCGACATGGAAGAAGAGAAAAACATCCCTCTTTTGGACTGCCCCGTGGACTACCTCATCGGCGACGCAAGCGGCAAAGTACTAAACGAATACGGGCGTTTCCCGTGCAAAATAAAGTGCGGCGTGTACGCCTATATGGTGCGCGGAACGGCGCGGGCGACGATAAACATCACGCAATACGAGTTCCGCGAGGGCGATGTGCTACTGCTCGAACCGGGCAGTTTCCTGCTCATCCACGAGTTCTCGGAGGACGCGCTGGTGTATTACGTGCTGTTCTCGTCCTCGTTCCTCGACAAGAACACTTTCAGCAGCCGTATGTCGCTGACTGCCTTGCAGTTACGCTCGCCGATAGTGCATATCACGCCCGAACAGGGAGAGGTCATCAAGTCGTTTGCCGCACTGCTGCTACAGGCGACGAACACCACGCCGTCGATGCTCGACTCGGCGAAGATGGTACACATTTTCAATCTGTTACAGACGAGTTACGCTTCCTACGCACGGTCGCAAGACGAGTATATCATGCGCCCCGCCGACCGACGGACGGAGATTTATCAGGACTACTGCCAACTGGTGCTGAAACACTATCAAGAGTGGCACCACGTGGGGCAGTACGCCGAGGCGATGCGCCTCACGCTGCCGCACCTCTGCTCGACCATCAAGTCCGTGAGCAACCGCACGGCGGGGGACATCATCATCGACGCCATACTGACCGACGCCAAGGCGCAACTGAAGATTACTAATCTGCAAATCAAGGAGATAGCACTCTCGCTCGGGTTCGAGAATGTGGCGTTCTTCAACCGATTCTTCAAGACGCACACGGGGCAGACACCGAAGTCGTATAGGGTGGATTGACCTCCCCAACCCCTCCAGAGGAGGGGCTAACTGAGTATGGTCAAACGGGCGTTACGGCAGGGCAACCGCATTAAAACTTTGAAACGGACACCTACGGCGTATGGACACGAATTGACATAAAGAACAAAGAATAATTATTCTCCAAATACACGAAAAATTATCCAAATAAGAACACATCAAAACTTTGGAACGGACACCAGCAGCGTATGGACACGAATTGACATAAAGAACAAAGAATAATTATTCTCCAAATACACGAAAAATTATCCAAATAGTGGCGTGTCGCCACGGACAACAATTTCCTTGGAACGGACGCCTACGGCGTATTGCCGTCAATTATCATAAAAAACAGAAACAGGAAAGTTTATATAATTATCACAAAACACAGAAGCAGACAACGGTAATACGGCGCAGATACCCGTCCGCAAAAGGTCTGTCATTTTGATGTGGTTGCCCTGGCGTTACGGGAGAGTTTCTCCTTGTTATACTCTTTTCCCTACGGGGACAAAGTATGGTCAAACGGTTTGTTCCAAACCGCCGCGGGTGGGGACACCCACGCCCCCAGGCTGTCGGATGTGCTACTGTATCAGTGTTGTTTCTGCAGCGGTAATTCGTAATTCATAATTCTTCATTCTTAATTAGAAATCTCTTGGTGGTATGAAGAAAAATGTGTAACTTTGCAGGCGGAAAACAAGAGGGCGTTACTCCTTATATATAGTGTGGGGATAGAGTTTGAATATGTGTGTGGGGGAGGGGAGATAGACCTTATATAGACCTTACATGTTGGGATTATAATTCTCATATACAGTTCGTTAGACATCGTCTTCGGGGCTGTATGTTTTGGAGATAGACCTTATTATATGGTTCTCGGCACAGTCCGAGGCTGATTTTGATAATACAGATAAACACAATTAGCATGGCACTTCCTTTTATGACAGCCGAAGAGGCTGCAGCACTTGTACCCAACGGCGCTGCGGTAGGCATGGGCGGATTCACCCCTGCCGGCGCACCCAAAGATGTTCCGACCGCTATTGCCCACCGTGCAGAGGCACTGCACGCCGAGGGTAAGCCCTACAAAATAGGCGTTTACACCGGCGCTTCGACCGGCGACAGTTGCGACGGCGCACTCGCCCGTGCGCACGCCATTGATTTCCGTACCCCCTATCAGGGCAACAAAGACCTGCGGGCGGAACTCAATGCACAAGGCGCACATTACTTCGATATGCACCTGAGCGAGTTGGCGCAAGACCTGCGCTACGGTTTCCTGCGCAAGCCCGATTTCGCTATCATCGAGGCGTGCTATGTGGATGAAGAGGGCGTGATAGTGCCGACTGCGGGTGTGGGCAATATGCTGACATTCTGCGAATTAGCACCAAAGATCATCGTCGAACTCAACGAGGCAATGCCCGCCACGATGCGTGGGCTGCACGACCTCTACGAGCCGCTTGACCCGCCCGCACGCCGAGAGATTCCTATTTACAAGCCGTCTGACCGAATCGGGAAAGACCATATTCAGGTTGACCCCGCGAAGATAGTCGCTGTGGTGCGCACCAACCGTCCGAACGAGGTCGGGAAGTTCTCGCCGCTGGATGACACGACGGCACGAATCGGTGCGAATGTCGCCCTGTTCCTCGAGACGGAGATGCGGGAAGGGCGTATCCCGCAGTCGTTCCTGCCTATTCAGTCGGGCGTGGGGAACATCGCCAATGCTGTCCTCGGGGCACTGGGAGAGAATAAGCACATTCCGCCATTCGAGATGTACACCGAGGTGATTCAAGACTCGGTGGTCGGGCTGATGAAAGAGGGGCGCGTGAAGTTCGCCAGCGGCTGCTCGCTCACCGTGGGGGCGGACAAATTGCAAGACATCATTGACCATATCGACTTCTTCCGCGACAAGATTGTGCTGCGCCCGCAAGAGATTAGCAACAACCCCGAAGTGGCGCGGCGTATGGGGCTGATAACCATCAACACCGCCCTCG
>CAVFIY010000168.1:0-3071 GCA_963622435.1 Bacteroides uniformis
TCCTGCCGCTGATTACCACCAACTGCTGCCTTTTGGGTGTGGCTATTATGGTGGCTAACGGCACGAACAAACTCCCCGGTGCGCTCGACCATAACTTGCTGACCGGTACGCTGTTTGCATTTGCAACCGCTATCGGCTTCTCGTTGGCGTTGATTCTGTTTGCGGGTATTCGTGAGCAGTTGGCACTCAGCAAGGTGCCTAAGGCCATGCAAGGTACGCCTATCGCTCTTTTGACCGCCGGTCTGTTGGCTATGGCGTTCATGGGATTCAGTGGCGTTGTAGGCTAATTGAAGACCATACAAACAAAAAAATCCACCTCAGTGCGAGGTGGATTTTTTGTTTAGTGGGACGAACTTATTACTGTGCGTTGTAGGCTTCGAGGGCTTTGCGGAGCACAACCATAGCTTTGGCAAGGTCGTCTTTCTTCAGTACGTATGCCATACGCACCTGTTTCTTGCCCTCCTCGGGGTCGGTGTAGAAACCGCTGCCCGGTGCCATCATTACGGTCTGTCCCTCGTACTGGAAATCGGTCAAGCACCACTGGCAGAACTTGTCGGTGTCGTCCACGGGCAATTGCACCATGGTGTAGAACGCTCCCATAGGCGTGGGGGCGAATACACCGGGTATCTGGTTGAGTTGGTCGATTAGGAAGTTGCGGCGTGCCAAGTACTCATCGTACACCTCTTCCATGTACTCTTGTGGGGTAGAGAGGGATGCCTCGGCAATCACTTGCCCTATAAGCGGGGGCGAGAGACGGGCTTGGCAGAACTTCATCACGGCTTGGCGCACCTCTTTGTTCTTGGTTATCAGCGCTCCGATACGAATACCGCACTCCGAATAGCGTTTGCTCACTGAATCCACCAGAATCACATTGTCCTCTATCCCCTCTAAATGGCAGGCGGATATGTAGGGGCGCTTGGTGTAAATAAACTCCCGATAGACCTCATCGGAGAATAGATAGAGGTTGTATTTCTTGACCAAGTCCCGCAGCTGCAGCATCTCCTGCTTCGAGTACAGGTACCCTGTCGGGTTGTTGGGGTTGCATATCAGTATTGCCCGCGTCTTGGGCGTAATCTGCTTCTCGAACTCCTCCACGGGCGGCAACTTGAATCCGTCCTCGATGTGGGTCTTTACCGACTTGACCACCGCCCCGCACGAAATGGCGAAGGCCATGTAGTTGGCGTAACTCGGGTCGGTCACAATAATCTCATCGCCCGGGTTGAGGCAAGCCATGTAGGCAAACATAATAGCCTCTGAGCCGCCCGAAGTGATGATAATCTCGTCGGGCGAGAGGTCGATACCGTACTCGGCATAGTAGCTTACCATCTTGGTACGCAGCGACTTCGTTCCCTGCGAGGGCGAGTAGTCGAGAATGTCTTGGTGGAAGTTATGCACCGCATCGAGCGCACACTGCGGCGTATGGATGTCGGGCTGACCGATGTTCAAATGATAGATATGAATGCCGTTGCGCTTGGCAGCGTCAGCGTATTTCGCCAGTTTACGAATAGGCGACTGTGGCATATTCTGCGCACGAGTGGAAATATCCATGTGTCCAATTAATAATTAACAATTAATATGCAGAGTGGGGGGCTTCCTTGTTTTTTCCTTGTTTTTACCTTGTGGTTGTACAGTTCGGAATACTGCACACTATTAACAATTAGTAATAGTATGTAAGCCGTTGGCCTCTGCTATGACTGCTGTGCAGCCCCTTATAGATACTTATAAATTAAGCATTTATGCATTTACATATTGCAGCAGTTCTATCGGGCTGTCGATAAGGTAGTCGGGGTGGGCGGCGACCAAGTCTTGCCGAGCGACAAAGCCCCACGAGCAGGCGGCAACGGGTACTTGTGCGTTGCGGGCAGTTTCGATATCCACGAGACTATCGCCCACATACAACACTTCTGTGTCGGACAACTCAGCGAGGATGTCATACACCACTTGCGGGTTCGGCTTGCGGGGGACACCCGTGCGCTCACCGAAGACCACATCGAAGGTATCGGGGAAGAAATGGTTGATGATGAACGCTGTAGCCTCTTGGTATTTGTTCGACGCTACAGCCAAGCGGCAGCCGCGTAGTTTGAGCGTGTGTAGCAAGTCGGCAATGCCCTCGTAGGGGCGAGTATGGTCGCAGTTGTGCTTATTGTAGTACGGCACAAACACCGCACGCACTCGTTGTATTGCCTCCTCTGTGTGCACCGCTGTGTCCTTTGCACTATCGGGCAAGGCACGCTCAATGAGTTTGTTGATGCCGTTGCCCACGAGGTGTGGGTACTCTTCGGGCGAGTGGGTAGGGTAGCCTGTTGCCGAGAGTGCATAGTTGCACGCCTCTCCCAAGTCGCCTATCGTGTTGATGAGTGTACCGTCTAAATCGAAGATAATAAGCATAGTTCCAATTAACAATTAAGAATTAATAATTAACATTCAGGTTCTCAGTCAATTAATAATTAACAATTAACATAGCTCATTCTACCTTGGTTCCGAGGGGAGTGTAGGTGTGGCCGTTGCGGAGGATATAGACTTGACCGTTGCGGAGCTCCTTGCGTATTTCGCCATTGGTGCTTTCGGCTTGGTCTATGGCGGTGGGAATGGAGACAAATATAGCCTCAATGGTGAGATCTTCCGTAGCGGTAAAGAGGTAAGGATTTGCCGTCGTGCCGTCGCTCCAATGTTCAAATCGGTAATTCTCGGCAGGCGTTGCCGTGAGCGTAACCTCCGTGCCGTAGTTGAATGTTCCGTCCCCGGTTACTGTACCGTTCTCTGCCGTTGCTGTAATCGTAACGGTCTTCACCTTGAAGGTAGCGCTTATTGTTACCGCACAGGCGGGCATTGAGAAAGTATGGTCTTCTCCTACCGTAACCGCTTGCCCTGCAGTGTCCTTCACGCTGAGTGTCGCCAACTCGTAGCCCTCGTCGGGGGTAATCGTAAGCGTAACGATTTCCCCTGCAGCACCTTTCGTCTTGTCGGCACTAATTGCGCCATGCTCCGAAGTGTTGATGGTTATGGCATAGATATTTTGCACCAAACGGACAGCCATTCCGGTATAGCGTTCGTAACGACTCGTTTGCATC
>CAVFIY010000168.1:3600-5031 GCA_963622435.1 Bacteroides uniformis
TCGTGTCGGCGAGGACTCCATAGATGTACAAGTCGGAAGAACTTCCCGTTATATTGGCAAAGCCCAACATATCCGTTTGGTAATCGGAGAACGCCCATGTGTGGTCGCCGCTCGTGACGCCCGTGCAGCGTAGGTTGCCCTGCGAGAAATAGACCTGCGTGCTGTCCGATATGCTGAAAGCAGTGGGGGTAAAGGCAGTGGGGAGACTCTCCAACTCGACGGAAACGCTGACCTCGCCCTTCGGCATCGTAAAGGTGTATTGGTCGCTCGTCCCGGCGACGGCGGCGGTCGGTATAGTGTCCTTGCCTTGTAGGACGCAGATAGACTTCAGTTTGTAGTATGCGTCGGGCGTAATGGTGAGTGTTACCTTTTTTCCGGCGGCAGCATTCGTTTGGTCAGCCGTAACAACACCATGCTCGGGCGTGGTGAGCGTTATGGCATAGAGGTACTGTACCAACCGAACCGAGAAACCTAAACTGCGATCGTGATGGTTTACATTGGCTCCTTGTGCGGTGAAATAACTGTAGTCTGCCATGCTTTCTTCGTATGGCGTAGCCGACCAGTAGCAGCCTGCACTCTGCACATAATCAGGGTTTAGCGTCGCCCCCTCTCGGATACCCGAAGCGGGCAGGAACACAGCCCCCGCGGCTTCTAATTGTGCCCATTGGGCGAGCGTAAAAGTCTGACAAGCGGCGTACGATTCTGCATTGCCGCTCTTGAATGTCACGCTCGTAGGGCAAGCCCATTCATCGGGCAGGAGGATAAGTCCGTTGACATACTCCGTATTGTTCAATTCGATGCGGGCGACACCGAAAAGGTCGTCGGCGTTGTCTCGTTTGGCGAGCAGGTAGTTCCATTCGTCATTGGTCAGGGTGCGGTAGGTAGTGCCGTCGATGTTCTGTCCCCAGTCGGCAAACTCACCTGCGTAGTCGGCATTGTCTTTCGAAGTGCTGACGCCCCACTTTGCCGTCCCCGTGCTGCCGCTCCAGCCGAATAGGTCTATCGTGTCGGCGAGTTGGTCGTTGCTTATGTTGGCAGCGTTAAGCGCATCGTACTGATTCGTGGCGAAAGCCCAAGTCTTGGTGGATTGCGTGTATTGCAGGTTGCCCTGTGAGAAGGCAATAGCCTTCCCGTCTGCTGAAATACTGAAAGCAGCGGGGGTGAAATTGCTCGCCATCACCACCCCGCTGAACATAGCAGCCAATAGAGAAAATAGAATTCGTTTCATTATGTATGTATTGATAATTACTACAAGTCATTTGCCTCGCTCATGCCCTAGCCTATCTAGCCTATCTAGAACCTCTAGCCTATCTAGAACCTCTAGCCTATCTAGAACCTCAAGCCTATCTATCCCAACTAGACACCTCACATCCAGCAGCCTGGGGGCGTGGGTGTCCCCACCCGCGGCGGCTCGTCAGAGCCGGTTGACCC
>CAVFIY010000169.1:0-5029 GCA_963622435.1 Bacteroides uniformis
TGCATGCGCCCGATACACTCCAAATGCTGCTCTTGGGCGATGTGCATAATTCGCTTACCCGTGCCGAGTTTGATACATTGGCTGCGCGTCATCCCGATTTGGACTGCTACGCCCAGTTGGGAGACTTTGTCGAGCGAGGGTATTTTTACTACTTTCAGCAGTTGTATCACTCGTTGGATTCGACCTTTTTCGCCACTTTGCCTATCTTGACCACGCCCGGTAACCACGAGTATCGGAAGGGTATTCCGTACCGTCTGTCGCCGCTGTGGACAGATGTCTTTCCGCAGCCGCAGAACGGCGTGAAGGGTTTCCTCGGCACGACCTACTATGTGGACTTTCCTAACCTGCGGTTTATCGTTATTGACTCGTTCGGGTTGCAGACGCTCGGCGACCTGACGCGCACACTCACTTGGCTGAACGGTGTACTCCGCTCGAAGGGCGACCGCTTTACGGTGGTGATGATGCACCAGCCTGTCTATTCGTGCGGTGCCGGTCGGCAGAACCCTTTCCTGTACCTCACTTTCCGCCGTGCGCTCTCCAAGGCGGACTTGGTCTTTGCGGGACACGACCACAACTACAGTCGCCGCCTGCCGTTTGTCAATACCAATGCCGCTACGAAGTACTACCTCAATAAGGTGAATCCGCGCGATGAGCGTATCTGCTCGGGGCATCGGCTCTATGAGGTGCTGACCCTGTCGAGGGACACGCTCACGATGTGTACCTACCTCCTCGAGTCGGGTGTTCTCTACGACGAAGTGCGTATTTCCCGTACCCCGCTCCCCGCCGAGGCGGACACCGACGGCTGCCATTACTACCCCGAGCATACGACCGAGGTCATCCCCGTGGAGCAGCCGGAGTTGATAGACCTGCCCGCCCGCTACGAGGGAAAGAACTCTTCTGCCGTGCGGCGGTTCCGCAACCGCAAGGCGCACCGCCCTGCACAATAGTCAATCTGTCAAAGAACACTTGTTTTGGAATTCCGGTGCAAAGGTACGGCTTTTGCGCTTGCGCAGTTGTTCATCTTGCCCAATTCTGTCAGATACAGTACTGCCCGACAACTTTCTTTTCGTTGTCGGGCAGTATTATGTTTCTTGGTTTGCTCTTGAGGTATGCTCTTTAGAACAGGCTTAATTGCTCATCGTCGGACGGCTTTTTGCGGACGGGCTTGGTGTCTTCGGGGACTTCGTTGCTGATAGTCAGCGGAATACCTGTCACCTCGGTTTCTATGACACCCGCGTCTTGCGCGGGAGCGGTTTCGGCGGTCGGGGTATCGGCAGTCGGTTCTTCGTTCTTGGCTGCTGTTTCCACACTGTCGGCAGACACCTCTTCCTCATTTTCCACCGCCTCTTCGCTATCCTCCGACGGCTCTTCGGGGAGCGGTTTGGGTGTGATGTCGTCTATCCCCGTCACATCGAGGGTGGTAATGCGTTTGCCCTTGGCTTTGGGCGATTTGACATCGATGAATTCGGACATATTGAGGTCGTAGTCCTCTTTATTCTCGTCGGTGAGGCGGATACGGAACACGGCGTCTTCGCGGTCAATCAGCACGACGATGCGCGACTCTTTGTTGTCGCCGAGCATGCTCTGCGCCTTGGCAGTGGCGTCGTCCTCGAGGGAGAACCGCTTGGCGTAGTAGTACTGCTGGTCGGCGTTCCAGAGTGCCAGCGACCACACTTTTGCAGGCTGGTACTTCTCTATGCGCAGGATGTTCGGCTCGAAGTGGGCGGTCAGGTCGAAGCCTGTCAAGTAGTAGTCGCCCGTATGGGTAATGACCAGGATACGGTCTTCGTCCCAGAACTCGCCGAGGTAGTTCCCCTGCCCGTCGTAGTTGATACGCAGCACATCGGGGTCGAACCACACTTTGCGCCCGCCGAGAGTAGAATGTCCTTTCTGCTTGAGCGTGATGGACTTCACCTCGTACTTAGTCAGCACATTGCCTCGCACGGTGCGCCCCTTAACCGCCAGTTCGCTCAAATCTTTGCAGACCTCCACTTTCTTGAGGTGCAGTGCGGGTTTGAGCGTTACCTTGATGATTTCCGCTTCGCCGTTGGGGTTGGCGGTGAAGTACAGTACTTTCGTCCCCGCCTTGCCTTGCGTGAAGTCGTAGTCCTTATCACGCGTAACGCCCATGACGCAGAAGCGTTTCATGTAGTAGAACCCGCCCTTTCCGTCGCGATAGACGGTGTTGTACACGGTGCGGTCGTCGTTCTTCTTGAAGATAGCGATGTGGAGGATGTCCGTGCCGACGAACAGTTTCTCCGCCACACGCATGATGCGATACTTGCCGTCCTTGTGGAAGACGATGATGTCGTCTATGTCGGAGCAGTTGCAGAGGAACTCGTCTTTCTTCAGCCCCGTGCCGACAAAGCCCTCTTCACGGTTGATGTAGAGTTTCTCGTTCGCCTCGACCACGGTCTTGACATTGATGTTCGCAAAGTTGCGCACCTCGGTACGACGGGGGTATTTCGCCCCGTATTTCTCCTTCAACGCACTGAACCACTGAATGGTATAGTCCGTCAGGTGGTCCATGTTGTATTGCGCGTCGCGGATTTTCTTCTCGAGGTCTTTCATCAGTTCGTCCGCTTTCTTGGAGTCGAACTTGGTGATGCGTATCATGCGTATCTCGAAGAGTCGTTCGATGTCTTCAGTGCGCACCTCGCGGATGAGTTTGGGTTTCCACGGGTCGAGTGCCTTGTCCACAAACGCCACCAGTTTCTCTTTGGTGGCGGCGTTCTCGTAGCCCTCCTCTTTGTAGATACGGTTCTCGATGAATATCTTCTCGAGGGAGGTATAGAAGTACTTCTCTTCCAGTTCCGCTTTCTCTATCTGCAACTCACGCAGCAGCAACTGCTTGGTATTCTCCGTGGAGAGGCGCAGCAGGTTGCTCACCGTGGTGAAGATAGGTTTCTTGTTCTCCACCACGCAGCAGTTGGGGGAGATGTTCACCTCGCAGTCGGTGAATGCATAGAGGGCGTCGATGGCTTTGTCGGACGAACTGCCCGGGGCGAGTTGGACGACGATACGGGCGTTTTCGGCGGTGAAATCGTCCACTTTGCGCACTTTGATTTTCCCTTTCTGGTTGGCACGCAGAATAGTCTCGATGATTTTCGTGGTCGTCGTGCCGAAGGGAATCTCGCTGATGATGAGCGTCTTGTTGTCGTCGGCTTTCTGTATCTTCGCCCGAATCTTAATCACGCCGCCGCGCTCGCCGTCGTTGTAGCGGCTCACATCTATCTCGCCCCCCGTGGGGAAATCAGGATAGAGGCGGAAGTCTTCGCCTCGGAGGTAAGCCAACGAGGCGTCGCACAGTTCGCAGAAGTTATGGGGGAGTATCTTTGAGTTCAGCCCGACGGCGATGCCCTCCACGCCTTGTGCCAGCAGGAGGGGGAACTTAACGGGCAGGTGTACCGGCTCTTTCTTCCGCCCGTCGTAGGAGAGCATCCACTGGGTGGTCTTGGGGTTGAAGACGGTGTCGAGCGCAAACTTGCTCAAGCGTGCTTCGATGTAACGGGGGGCGGCTGCGCCGTCGCCCGTCAGGATATTTCCCCAGTTCCCCTGACAGTCGATGAGGAGGTCTTTCTGCCCGAGTTGCACGAGTGCGTCGCCGATACTGGCGTCGCCGTGCGGGTGGTACTGCATCGTCTGCCCGACGATGTTCGCCACTTTGTTCATCTTGCCGTCGTCCACGCACTTCATGGCGTGGAGGATACGGCGCTGCACGGGTTTCAGCCCGTCTTCTATGGCAGGAACGGCACGCTCGAGGATGACATAGGAGGCATAGTCGAGGAACCAGTCCTTGTACATGCCCGTCAGGTGGTACTTAATAGCATCGTTGAATGCCTCGGGCTTGTAGGTGGAATGGGCGTTTGCCTCGTCGGCTACGCCCCCATCGTCCGCAGCCTCCGCCACAGACGCATCGCCGGCGACCTCATCGCCGACTGCCTCGTTCGCTATGCCCTCGTTCGGGTTATTCTCTATGTCCTTTTCGTCGTCCTGCATGTGTATTGTGATTGCGGCTCTCCGAGATTAGTCGATTCGCTTATTGACCACAATATACACAGCGATGCCGATTACTTCCAACGCTGCCCCTACGAGCAGGAGGACATTTTGCTGAACTGCAAAGTGGTACACTACGAAGCATACCACACCCAAGAGCAGGATGATTACACCGAGATTTTTCAAGAATTCTTTCATACTATCTAGATTTTATGATATTCACTATCCAATTCGACCTCCCCACTCCCCTCCAGAGGAGGGGCTTTCAGTTACTGCCGATTGTCCTATTTTACTTGTCGCCTACTGTTCCTATCCCTCTCATAGCCCCTCCTTTGGAGGGGTTGGGGAGGTCGGTTGGCAGGTGCTTTTTTCAACTCCCCGCAAAGGTACGCATTTTTTCCGAGAGTACCAAATGTAGGCGTGTAATTTTCCGCACTTTTTTATTTGTCGGATTGGGGAATTCCCTGTACCTTTGTGGAGCAAAATCCCGTTGGATTCAGCATTTTTTCATTCTAATTCTAATACGCTTTGCTCATGCAGCCTATTCAACCTTTGGTGTCGGACACCACCTCCGACGCAGTACCTACCCCCGTTGTTCCCGGTCATGCGACCATTGTATTCAACCATTACACTATCAACAACACCTACCAGACTATTAATAACTATGGTAGCCCGTGTCCTCCTCCCGATAGTGCCACGCCCCGCCCGCCGCAAGAGGCGCAGCCGCAAGCGCAAGTGGTACACTCGGCGCAGACTCCTTTCTCTTTTATCAATCGAGCGGCATGCACCGAGGCGCAGATAGCCCGCACGGAAGAGGAGTTGCGGGAGGCTGCGTCCTACCCGCCCCGCCAACTCATTGCGTTGCTGCACCGCCTGGTGGCAGAGCGTCGTCTGCAGGAGATTAGCAACAAGAGCCGTTTTGTCCGCGAGTTCAACGAGCATTTCTCTGCGCACTTGAGCCGCAGTACTTTCTCGAAGTACTAAGACCTCCCCAACCCAGACCTCCCCACACCCCTCCAGACCTCCCCAACCC
>CAVFIY010000170.1:0-5026 GCA_963622435.1 Bacteroides uniformis
TTTCTATCGTTATCCGAGTAAACACCCGTATAATAAGTTATTCGTTTTTATTCTGCACCGTGTAGTTCCGCCCGTACGACCGATAGGTGTCTTTTTCTATTTCTATTTGCGGTTCTTCAAAGGTATCTCGGTGTTCGAGCGACCACGACAAGTACTTGATAGTCAGTCCTCTGTCGAGCCACTGTTTCTCATAATGCGTCTGTAGCATCGTGGCTTCTTCGATAGTATTATTGCCCGTTTCAACGGCATTTTCAGCGTACAAGTCTGCCGTATCCGCTAGGACGGGGTAGGTATTGAGCCGCAGCATTTCCCGTGTATAAGTATAGAGGAAAGGGCTGTCGGTCTTGAGATGTATTCGTCCTCCCTCGCGCACTATCTGTTGATACCGCTGCATGAAGTAAGTGGATGTCAATCGTTTAGTCGCTTTCTTCATCTGCGGGTCGGGGAAAGTAATCCAAATTTCGTCGATTTCATCGGTGTGGAAGAAACTTGTCAACATCTCTATATTCGTACGCAGAAACGCCACATTCTGCATACCTGCTTCTTCCGCCTGCTTGGCACCCACCCACATGCGTGCGCCCTTGATATCTATCCCGATAAAGTTCTTTTCGGGGTACTTTTGCGCCAATCCAACGGTGTATTCGCCGTGTCCGCACCCGAGTTCGAGTACAATAGGGTTCGTATTATGAAAGTACTCCTCCCGCCAACGACCTGCCATTTTAGGCACCTCATTGCCGGGCAGCAATTCTCTCGCACCGCACTGGAAGACATTGTGAAAAGTCTCCATTTCAGCGAATTTCTTCAGTTTGTTTTTCCCCATTTCGTCTGTTAATTATCTCCCTGTTATTCTATTCATTTTTCTCGAATTCAACGGGAATTTACCGTTTTTCAGTCTATTCGTTGCGCTTTACCACAACGCCAACATCCGATACACCCCGCAGCGGCTCTTCCCGCATACCGTGCTGAATACGCACCACCTGTTCGCCGCTGTGCAAAAAGCGGTGTTTTTCCTCGTACAGCACAGGCATTTCCGTCAGTCCGTTTTTCCCGTTGCCGAGCCATTGCCCACGGTCGTCTGCCAGGTAAAACTCTATAGTGTCCTGTTTTACAGTCGGTTGGCTTATGCACACACTATCCATAGACAATGCCGCACTGTCCTTTTCCACCGCCGCTGCTCCGTTCTCTTCCGCCCAATTGACAAACAACCACATATTCTGATAGGGGTATTGTTGCGTGTGGCGCACATAGATAAGCACCTCGTAGGTCGAGAGCGTGTCCGCAATGTCGAACCGATAAGTCAGTACCGAATCGGCGTACCACTCGCGTAGCGGCACACTGTGAAACTCCGAATACACCGTATTTCGGTCGCACGCAGTAAGTGCCAACAGCAAACTACTAAGGACGATTATTCCTGTTTTTCCTCTCTTCATAGTCTCGCTGACCGTTCGGTCGATTATTTCTCGGTCTGTCACCGTCACGCCGAGGCGCATTATTTGGTCTATCCCCATCGCGTCTTTGGGCGTTGTTTGGTCTATCCCCATCACGACGAGGAGCGTTGTTGCGGTTAGGTCTGCCGTTGCCTCGTTTCTTCTTGTCGAAACGCGTCAAGTCGTCCTGCCCCACCGTATTCTGATAGCCAATCTCGGGTACATCCACGGCGGAAGTACTCTTACCGCCAAGATTATCAGGCTTTTCGCCCCGTTTATTCATCTCTATTATTTCCTTGGCACGGGCGGGTGTCAGCACCTGTAAGTTGGCGGGTATATGCTGGTCGGTAGAGTAGGTTACCTCCCCCTTGAGCGGGTCGGTAGAGAACTGATAGTAGGTGCCTTCCTT
This sequence comes from Bacteroides uniformis, assembly GCA_963622435.1. Taxonomy (GTDB): domain Bacteria; phylum Bacteroidota; class Bacteroidia; order Bacteroidales; family Paludibacteraceae; genus Colicola. Next base: position 1,837 of record CAVFIY010000170.1, read on the forward strand.
GGTCTCCAACGGAATGGAGCGAGCGGGTATTTGCCGCATAGCCTCCTCATATACAGGCACTTCGTAATTCAAACAGCACTTCAGTTTGGCGCACATACCTGCCAATTTCTGCGGGTTGGGCGAGATGTTTTGCAGGCGTGCCGCCCCTGTCCCGACGGAGGAGAAATTCGTCATCCAAGTCGAGCAACAGAGTTCCCTGCCGCAAGGCCCCGTTCCGCCTATGCGCCCTGCCTCCTGCCGTGCGCCTATCTGCTTCATTTCCACTCGAATACGGAACGATTCGGCGTAGAGTTTTATCAGTTGGCGGAAGTCCACGCGCCCGTCGGCGATGTAGTAGAAGATAGCCTTCGACCCGTCACCCTGGTACTCCACATCGCCTATTTTCATCTCCAGCCCGAGCGACTTGGCGAGTTGGCGTGCCTTAATCATTGTCTCCTGTTCCCGCTGATGCGCCTGTTCCGCACGCTCCAAATCCTGTTCGGTGGCAAAGCGCAGCACATCGCGTATCTCGTAGCGGGTGGTATCGATATGATTCTTTTTCATTTGGAGCAGCACCAGTTTCCCCGTCAGCACCACCTCACCGAGGTCTGTACCCGGGTTTGCTGCCACTACGACCACCTTCCCTTTCTCCAAGGGCAGATGGGCGGCGTTGTGGTAATAGCCTTTGCGTGTGTTCTTGAACTGTATCTCTACTAAGTCGGTCTCCGCTATATTCTCCGGCAGGTCACAAAGCCAATCGGTTACGGGCAACATGTGCGCCGAGTTGCGGCAGCAGCCCTTCGCCCGAAAATGACACGCCCCGTTATTGAGTGTAAAATCTTCTTCCATTATCGTTGTAGTGTTTCGTATCTTTTTTTCCTAATTATTCGGTGATTTTTGTCGAATTCAACGGTATTTTTCTCCCTCGTAACTGACCCGTAGGTAACCCGTATGTGACCCGTCTTTTCCTCTTGCTTATTTTCTATCCGCCTTGTATCCTCCCTGCATCCACCTTACTTTCCCATTCCGTTTAAGGTCTCGGACGCTTGATAAGGACTATCATTTGCAGGCAGAGGTCAAAGAATATGATTTTTGCATTCCCGTTCTGCTCTATTTGCCGTTCCGCCTTTTCCAGTTCGTTCATAATATCCTCTACATTTCCCGCATGGATAAAGGGCGAGAACTTGGTCGAGAAAGTCTGCTCTTCCGTAGTCTGATAGTTCATTTCGGGCTGGCGAAGGTTATAGATAAAGTTCTCCCGCACCTGTCGTTGGGCGTATTGCAAAAAGCGTTTCTGCCCCTCACGACCCACTTTCGCATCTGCCATTTCCACACTCCATTGGCGGAACTGTTTCAGCGCAATGAATTTCTTCATCGGGTCTTTTATATCGCCTATTGTGTAAGCGCTTCGCATAAGGGCGATAAAGTCGTCTAAGTCTTTTTTCTTCTCCTCCGAACTCTCCGCCCATTTCTTCGCCGCCAAGTAACTTCCGTTGGCGATATGCGCCAGATTATGTGCTTCTTCGCTCGGCACGCCGTCGTATTGTTCCAGTGCCGCCGCCACTTCCTCGTCGGACAAGTTAGGCACTCGAATCTGCTGCACGCGCGATAGAATGGTCGCCAGCAGCCTGTCCGGCACCTCGGAGATAAGGATAAACACCGTCTTCTCCGTCGGCTCTTCGAGCATTTTTAGCAACTTGTTGGCGCAACTCACATTCATCTTGTCCGCCTGCCAGATTATCACGACTTTATACCCCTGTCCGAACGACTTGAGCGACAATTTTTGCAGAATCTTGCCGCTCTCCTCGTCGTATATCATCCCCTGTTTCTGCGAGTTTATCTCGTTGTACCAGTCGTTGAGGTCGAAATAGCCTTTCTCCAATACCAGCGTCCGAAAGTCCGCCACATAGTCGTCGCAGACCGTCCTTTTCTTGTCGTTATCCTTCACAATCGGGAAGACCAAGTGCAAGTCAGGGTGTTGTAACTTACTGAATTGCAGGCAGGTAGGACATACGCCGCAGGAGTCTTCCTCCGTGCGGTTAGGGCAGTTCAAATACTGCGCATACGCCAGTGCCAGGCGCAGTTTGCCTATGCCGGACTGCCCCGAGAGGAGTTGTGCATGCGGCACACGCCCCTCTTGCACCGCCAGGCGCAATTGCGTCTTCACCTGTTCTTGTCCTATTATATCCTTAAACTGCATAGCAACTAAAAAAGAAGCGAACTAACCTGCTATCGACAGATTAGCCCGCAAAGTTACAATAATTTTTCCGTATATACAAATGCGTTTTCCGATTACATCGCCTCCGCCGCAAATATAAGGCGTCGTGAGGGCGCATTTGTCCTATTTGCTCATCTCGAGCATACGCCGAATAGGCAGCAACGCCTGTTCGGATACCGCCTTGTCCACCACAATTTCCGGTTGCTCCGTCAGCAGACATTGGTGCAGTTTCTCGAGGGTGTTGAGGCGCATATACTCGCACTCATTACATTGACAACCAATACTTTCCAATGTCTCCGGCGGCACGGGAATAAACTCTTTATCGGGGCAGGCTTTCTGCATTTCGTGGAGAATACCGCTCTCCGTCACGACGATAAAACGCGTTTTCTCACTATGCACCGTGTAGTCGAGCAGCGCCTTGGTAGAGCCTACCACATCCGCCTGGGAGAGAATCAGTGCCTTACACTCGGGGTGTGCCAACACGGGTGCTTCGGGGTACTGTTTTTTGAGTGCCAGCAGTGCCTCGAGTGAGAAACGGCTATGCACATGGCACGCACCGTCCCACAGCAGCATCTGCCGCCCGGTCACGCTATTGATATAATTGCCGAGGTTTTTGTCGGGTCCGAAGATGATATTCGCATCCTTAGGCAGTTGATTGACAATCTTTTGCGCATTCGAAGAAGTAACCACCACATCCGTCAGTGCTTTCACATCCGCACTGGTGTTCACATAACTCACCACGAGATGATTGGGGTGTTCCGCCTTGAATTTCTTCAGGTCTTCCGCCTTGCAACTGTCCGCCAGACTACATCCCGCGGTGCTGTCGGGTATCAGAACTTTCTTGTCGGGGCAGAGTATCTTCATGGTCTCGCCCATAAAGTGTACGCCGCACATCACGATGATATCCGCCTCTACGGTAGTGGCTTTTTGTGCGAGTGCCAGTGAGTCGCCGATGAAGTCCGCCACCTCTTGTATCTCGGGGCGGGTATAGTA
>CAVFIY010000171.1:0-5023 GCA_963622435.1 Bacteroides uniformis
CTCACTCGCGCGTGATGATACATCAGCCGATGGGCGGTATTCAGGGGCAGGCATCAGACATAGAGATAACCGCCAAGGAGATACTCAAACTCAAAGACGAACTCTATCAAATCATCTCTGACCACTCTGGACAGACGATGGACAAAATACGCCAAGATGCAGACCGCGACTACTGGATGACTGCCGAAGAGGCACTCAACTACGGCATGATAGACAAAGTATATTCAAAGAAATAAAAGTATTATATTTTACAGAAATAAAACTTTATTCGAAGAAAGTACATTCGGAGAAAAAACATGGCAAAGAAAACAACCGATAAAGATACTTGTAGTTTCTGCGGCCGTAAAATGCCGAACATGTTCGAGGGCGAGGACGGCAGTTTGATATGCACAGACTGTATCGAAATGGGGCATCAGTTGATAGCAAGAAACACTGTCATTGACCCTTCTGTGACGAAAATATACAACGAAGAGGAACTGAAGAAAGTACCGAAACCTGCTGATATTAAGGCGTTTCTGGACGAATATGTCATCGGACAGGACGAGGCGAAGAAGTATCTCTCGGTGGCGGTATATAATCACTACAAGCGTATATTTCAACCCGACGACAACGACGGAGTGGATATAGAGAAAAGCAACATCCTGCTCGTCGGCTCGACGGGTACAGGAAAGACCCTGCTCGCACGCACGATTGCCAAACTGCTCAAAGTGCCGTTCGCCATTGTGGATGCCACCGCACTGACGCAGGCGGGTTATGTGGGCGAGGATGTGGAATCGCTGTTAGTACGACTGTTGCAGGATGCTGATTATAACCTCGAAAGGGCGGAGAAAGGCATCGTTTTTATCGATGAAATCGACAAAATTGCCCGCAAAAGTGAGAATCCGAGTATTACCCGCGATGTGTCGGGTGAGGGTGTGCAACAGGGACTGCTTAAGTTGCTCGAAGGGTCTATTGTGAATGTGCCACCCCAAGGAGGACGCAAACACCCCGAACAGGAGTTTATACATGTCAATACACGCAATATACTCTTTATTTGCGGCGGTGCGTTCGACGGAATTGAACGGAAAATCGCCCAACGATTGAATACACAAGTGGTGGGTTTTGATGCCCAACAGAAGGCGCAAAAAGTCGATAAAAACGACCTTTTACAGTATATTGCGCCCCAAGATTTGAAGTCGTTCGGACTCATTCCTGAGATAATCGGGCGTCTGCCTATCCTGACTTATCTCAAACCACTCGACAAAACGGCACTGCGCAATATACTCACCGAACCCAAAAACGCCCTCACCAAACAGTATCAGAAACTGCTCAAAATGGACGGTATTACCCTCACTTTTGCACCGGATATGCTCGATTACATCGTGGATAAGGCATTGGAATACAGACTGGGAGCGCGTGGACTGAGAGGACTGATGGAAACGGTGATGATAGATGTGATGTACGATCTGCCGTCGAAGAAAAAAGTAGGAAAAAAAGAGCAGGTATTCGAGGTTACACGCGAATATGCGCAGCAAAAATTGGAGAAAGCAGACCTGTTCCGTATGCGGAATGCGTTGTAAATCAATACGATGAGTGCAATACTGTTTGTTTGCCACGGGAATATATGCCGTAGCGTAATGGCGGAAATGATACTCCGTCATATCCTCGCCGACCGAGAGGGGGTAACGATTGACTCGTGTGCCACCTCGACTGAAGAGATAGGAAATCCTATCTACTCTGCTGCGCGACGCTGTTTGGAGGCGCACGGAATACCGGTATTGCCTCATCGAGCAAGGCAGATTACACGAGAGGATTACGCGCGTTTCGACTTGATACTCTGTATGGAAGCGTACAACATACGCAACTTGCGGCGTGTGGTTGGCGAAGATATTTGGCAGCAAGACCAAGTTCGCAAGGAGTCAAAGATACAGCGGCTGCTCGACCGAGATGTGGCAGACCCCTGGTACACAGGCGATTTCGAGACGACTTATCGGGACTTGATAGAGGGTTGTCAGAGGCTCGTAGCGACCTGCTAACATCAGGGTAAGAACAGGGTAACCACAGGGAAAAACAGGGTGGAATTGCATACGAAATGGCGGAGCATAATACGATAGGAAAAATAGGCGAGGACGCAGCGGCGAAAATGCTGCGCTCGAAAGGCTATCGTATTCGGGAACGCAACTGGACACTCGGACACTTGGAGGTGGATATCATCGCCGAGAACAGGAAAGAAATCGTGTTCGTGGAGGTGAAGACACGCACATCCACTTATGGAAACATACGCCCCGAACAGTATGTGGACAACCTCAAACGCCGACGCATGACGGCTGCCGCCAACGCGTATATGCAACAAGAGGAGGTCGATAAACAACCCCGCTTTGACATTGTGGGGCTGTTGGTTGACCGAGAGACACACGAAATAATAGAACAAACACACTTGGAAAACGCCTTTTCACCGCGCTGCAAGACCATTGGAAGTAGGAGTTACAGCGGCGTATGGAAATGGCTGCACAGGCACAAAATAATCCGATGAAATCGAACGAATTTGAATATGACATCATCGTCGTAGGCGCAGGACATGCCGGCTGTGAGGCGGCAAGTGCGGCGGCGAGGTTGGGCAGCAAAACACTGCTCATCACGATGGATATGAACAAAACCGGGCAGATGAGTTGTAATCCTGCTGTCGGAGGTATTGCTAAAGGACAGATTGTCAGAGAAATAGACGCACTGGGAGGGCAAATGGGCATCGTAACAGACCGCAGTGCCATTCAGTTCCGTATGCTCAATCGGAGTAAAGGACCTGCGATGTGGAGTCCGCGCAGCCAAAGTGATAGAAAACGCTTTATAGAAGAATGGGTTCGGACACTGTCAAACACTGATAATCTGCAGATTTGGCAAGATGTAGTGGTCGAACTGACAGTAGAAAACGGTGCGGTAACGGGTGTAAAAACACGGCTCGGTATAGAGATGAAAGCCCGTGCGGTAGTGCTGACAAACGGTACTTTCCTCAACGGACTGTTGCACTTCGGGTGGGCGCAGATAGAGGGTGGACGAATAGCGGAACCTGCCTCGTACGGACTGACGGAACAACTGCGCGGATTGGGCTTTACTACTGCCCGCATGAAGACGGGAACGCCAGCCCGAATAGACAAGCGGAGTATTCATTTCGAAGAAATGACAGAGCAACCGGGCGACGACGATTGGCACAAGTTCTCGTACTTGGATACGGCGTACCGCCAACTCAAACAAATGCCCTGCTGGATAACCTATACCAATCTGAAAACGCACGAAGAACTGCGCAAAGGACTGCCGGATTCTCCTCTATTCAACGGGCAAATAAAGAGTATAGGTCCGCGCTACTGCCCGAGTATAGAAACAAAAATAGTCACCTTTGCAGACAAGGATGCGCACCAGATTTTCCTCGAACCCGAGGGCGTGGACAGCAATGAATACTATGTAAACGGGTTCTCTTCGTCGCTGCCGTGGCAGGTGCAATTGGCAGGGCTGCGAACGATACGAGGGTTGGAAGAGGTGGTGATGTACCGCCCCGGTTACGCCATTGAGTATGACTTTTTCGACCCGACGCAACTGCTGCACACACTGGAAACAAAGCGGATAAAGAACTTGTTCTTTGCAGGGCAGATAAACGGCACAACGGGGTACGAAGAGGCTGCGGGGCAAGGAATAGTGGCGGGCATCAATGCACATCAAAATTGTATCGGCGGTGCGCCTTTCCAAATGGGGAGGGACGAGAGTTACATCGGCGTGCTGATAGACGACCTGGTTACGAAAGGGGTGGACGAGCCGTACCGTATGTTTACCTCGCGTGCGGAACACCGTATTCTGCTGCGGCAAGACAACGCCGACGAACGACTGACGGCAAAGAGTTATGCGTTGGGATTGGTGGACGGGTATCGTTACGGACTGCTGCAAAAGAAGCAGGCAGCGATACAAGACCTAACGGAGTATTTACATAGTACGAGTGTAAAACCTGCCCAAGTGAACGGGTATTTGGAGCAAGTTGGGAGCAGTCCTTTGCAGCAAACGACACGATTGGCAGACCTTATTATGCGACCGCAAGTGAGCCTTATGGGATTAGGCGATGTACTGCCTGAATTACATGTGCAGATAGAGAACTGCGGCGGAGAAGAAATAGTAGAAAGCACGGAAATAAACTGCAAATACGACGGGTATATTCGTCGGGAACAAGTATCGGCAGACAAGTTGCAACGGCTTGACCGAATTGTAATACCCGACGGGTTTGACTATAACAGTCTGCAATCGCTTTCGACAGAGGCGCGACAGAAACTGACGCGTATTCAGCCAAAGACTATAGGTGAGGCAAATCGTATACCAGGGGTAAGCCCGAATGATATTAGTGTGCTGCTGATTTTTATGGGGAGATAATAAAATAGTGTTCGACCTATAAGATAAGGTAGTGTTTGTATCTTATTGAATAACCGAAATTGTTCCACGTGAAACAAATTTATAAACAGATATGACTGCTGAACAAGTAAAAAATCAAATTCGTAACATTCCGGATTTCCCCGTAAAGGGTATTCAGTTTAAGGATATTACGACTGCGCTGCGCCAACCCGATTGCCTGCGCTGGATGAAAGACGAAATGGTTGCTCTTTATAAGGATAAGGGTATCACAAAAGTTGTAGGGATTGAGTCAAGAGGTTTTATAGTGGCACCCGCGGTGGCAATGGAACTGGGTGTCGGGTTTGTGCCTATCCGCAAACCCGGCAAACTACCCGCTGAAACGGTTGAAATCAGTTACCAAAAAGAGTACGGTGTGGATACCATTCAGATACACAAAGATGCGATTGAACCAGATGATGTGGTACTGATACACGATGACCTATTGGCGACGGGCGGTACAATGGCAGCGGCGGTAGAACTGGTGAAGAAATTCGGAGTGAAGAAAGTGTATGTGAATTTCATTATTGAGTTGGACGACCTGAACGGACGCAGCGTTCTGACCGAGGCAACAAGTGTGGATACACTGATACATATATAAGTCTATCCTCCTTGTATCCAC
>CAVFIY010000172.1:0-5000 GCA_963622435.1 Bacteroides uniformis
ATGAGTGAGAGTAAATATGGGAGTCTGTTTGTAAGCGAGAGTAAATAATAAAGATAGAGTAAATAATAATGTGGGATAATGTATGGTGAAAATTGGACTATATATTTGCTTGGTGCATGGGTAGTTAGGGGCGTGTCGGGAAATAAAAATCCGGATTGTGCCTATAAATTTGCCGGTATTCGAACTTTTTCGTATCTTTGCACTCGAGATTGGGGAAGTATATTCTGCGCAGGGACGGCTGACAAGAAGATGTACGATTCTTGTATCTGTGGCTGCGAGTTCTCCACACTGTTTAGCATTACGGATTTTTACCTTCGAATAGCAAATTAACAATGGATACAAACTTTGGTTTTGTGCGGGTGGCAGCTGCCGTGCCGATGATACGAGTAGCCGATTGTCGCTACAATGCACAACAAGTGAAACTACAGATTGCAGAGGCAGTCGAAGAGGGTGTGGAAGTGCTCTGCTTCCCCGAATTGACTTTGACAGGCTATACCTGTGCAGACTTATTTTTTACGCAGCAGTTGCAACAAGATGCGCTGGCTGCCCTCGAAGAGGTGTGTGCCTTTACGCGAGAGAAACCCATCATCGTGCTGATAGGCGCTCCGTTGCAAGTGGATAACAACCTGTTCAATTGCGCCTTCGTAATGACAGACGGCGAGGTGTTGGGTGTAGTGCCTAAAATCAACCTGCCGAACACGGGCGAGTTCTATGAGAAACGCTGGTTTACATCGGGGCGAGAGGCATTAGAATCGACTATCGGCGGTGCGGCGCCTCGTATCTCAACTGTAGAGATATGGAGCGGTGATGTGCCATTCGGACCGGACTTGCTCTTTACCACGCATCATTACTGCTTCGGCATTGAGATATGCGAGGACTTGTGGAGTCCGCTCCCTCCGTCCACGCAGTTGGCTATTCAGGGAGCGGAACTGATATTCAACTTGTCGAGCAGCAACTGCCTTGTTGGCAAGAATGCATTCCGCCGTCAAATGATTACGCAACAGTCGGCTCGGGTGCATTGTGGCTATGTATATGCCTCATCGGGAGTAGGGGAAAGCACTACGGATGTGGTTTATTCGGGCTCTACCTACATTGCCGAGAATGGCGATTTGCTGACAGAGGGCGATCGTTTCTTGCGGGAGTCGACTATGATAATTCAAGAGATAGACATTGAGCGTCTGCGTACCGACAGACAACGCAATACCAACTTTACGCAAGACAAGCAGGGGCACTACCGAAAAATCTGTGTAGCACCTTTGGAGCGGGAAACCGCCGACAATCAAGTGCCGCTGACGGAACCTGTTCATCGTACTTTCTCAACGACACCTTTTCTGCCTGCCAAGGGGGAAGAAGACACCTATTGTATGGATGTATTCTCCATCCAAACAAGCGGACTCGTGCGACGGTGGGAACATACCCATTCGGAAACGGTGGTGGTGGGTATATCGGGAGGATTGGATTCCACGCTCGCACTCCTCGTTTGCGTGCAAGCAGCCGACCAATTGGGCTACGACCATAGTCGGGTGCTTGGAATCACGATGCCGGGTTTTGGTACGAGCGACCGTACCTATCAGAATGCCATCGCTATGATGGAGCAATTAGGCGTTACCATCCACGAGATACCCATTCGAGATGTAGCGACACAACACCTGCAGGACATCGGACACGATATCAACAACCACGATATCACCTACGAGAATGCACAGGCGCGTATCCGTACACTGATACTGATGGATATGGCGAACAAATATAACGGCATCGTGGTAGGTACGGGCGACTTGAGCGAGTTGGCATTAGGGTGGGCAACCTACAGTGGGGACCAGATGTCGATGTATGGTATCAATGCGGGAATCCCCAAGACTTTGGTGCGCTATATGGTTCGCTATGCAGCGGAGAACTTATTCGGTGAGGACACACGGCGAGTGCTGCTCGATGTGATTGATACCCCCGTCTCGCCGGAATTACTACCCGCAGACGAGAATGGCAATATCGCACAAATTACAGAAGATAAGGTGGGACCCTACGAATTGCATGACTTCTTTATATACTACTATCTTCGGTACGGATTTACACGCAGCAAGATAGCGTATATGGCATCGCAGGCATTTGCCGACAAGTACGAGCCGGAGGTGATAGAACACTGGTTAGGGGTATTCCTGCATCGGTTCTATCAACAGCAATTCAAGCGTTCTTGTATGCCTGACGGACCCAAAGTGGTATGCGTGAGCCTCTCCCCTCGTGGCGATTGGCGTATGCCAAGTGATGTTTCAAATTAACAATTAAAAATTAACGATTAACATGCAGGGGGGGCTCCTTGTTCTTTCCTTGTTTTTCCTTGATGTTACCTTGTTCTTACTCTGCTCATTCATAATTCATAATTCTTAATTAGAACAGCTATGTATATAGAAAATAATATTTCCCTTCTCGGGCATAATACATTTCATATAGATGTCCGCGCCAAAGTATGGGCGGAATATCACTCGGTGGAGGAACTGCGCCAACTGCTGCAACAATACCAAGGCGAAACGATACTGCCTATCGGAGCGGGTTCTAATCTGCTTTTTACCAAAGACTTCGATGGGGTGCTGCTCCATTCGGCGATGTGTCGTGCTCGTGCGTTAGATGAGGATTCCGATGCCGTAGCCATAGAAGCAGAGGCGGGGATTGTCATGGATGAACTGATTGCCCAAGTGGTGGATATGGTGTTAGGCGGGTTGGAGAACCTGAGCCATATCCCGGGCGAAGTGGGAGCGGCTGCCGTGCAGAATGTGGGGGCGTATGGGGTAGAGGCAAAAGATGTGATAATAAGAGTGAATACTATCGAGATTGCTACAGGCAAAGAGCGGGTATTCGATAATGCGGAGTGTCGCTACGGCTATCGGGACAGCATATTCAAGAACGAGTTGAAGGGGCAATATGTTGTGACGAGTGTTGTCTTCCGGTTAGAGAAACACCCCACGCTGCATCTCGACTATGGTAACCTGCGGGCGCAAGTGGAGGAGCCGTATTCGCTGACAAAAGTGCGGGAAGCGGTGATACGAGTGCGCCAACAGAAGCTGCCGGAAGTGTCGGAATTGGGTTCGGCAGGTAGTTTCTTCAAGAATCCGTTTGTACCCAAAGAGCAATGCGAAGCGCTTTTGGCGAAGTATCCGACTATGCCGCATTATGCTGCAGGCAACGAGGTGAAGATACCGGCAGCGTGGTTGATAGAGCAGTGCGGCTGCAAAGGCAAACGAATAGGCGGTGCGCAAGTGTATGAGAAACAGCCGCTTGTGATAGTAAATGCCACAGGCAATGCCACTCCGCAAGAGGTAATGCAACTGGCTCAATCCGTCTGTGGCAGTGTGAAACAAACCTTCGGAATCACCATTACCCCCGAAGTAAATTATATTTAGTTATGGCAAGTTTTATTGTTGAGGGCGGACATCGTCTGCACGGAAGTATTACCCCACAGGGAGCCAAGAATGAAGCCCTGCAGGTGCTGTGCGCCGTATTGCTAACCCAAGAAGAAGTCATTATTCGCAATCTGCCCGATATTCTGGATGTAAATAATCTAATGGATTTGCTGCGCTCCATGGGGGTGCAGGTGCAGAAAATAGAGGACGAACGAGGGGCATACCGTTTCTGTGCCGAACGACTCGATATGGACTATCTGCACAGTGCGGACTTTCTCAAGAAGTGCAATAAGTTGCGTGGTTCGGTGATGCTGATAGGTCCTCTATTGGCGCGATTGGGCGAGGTGACGTATGCCAAGCCGGGAGGAGATAAGATAGGACGACGCCGTTTGGATACGCATTTTCAGGGTATGCTCAACTTGGGTGCCACATTCGAGTACGACACGCAGAGCAAGGCGTATCATTTTCAGGGGAAGCACTTGAAGGGGGCGTATATGCTGCTCGATGAAGCGAGTGTGACGGGTACGGCAAATATCATTATGGCTGCTGTGCGGGCTACGGGTACGACTACTATATATAATGCCGCCTGCGAACCGTATATTCAACAACTCTGCCGAATGCTTAACCGTATGGGTGCCAAGATAGAAGGTGTGGGTTCGAACTTGCTGACTATTGTCGGCGTGGATACACTGCACGGCACGGAACATACCCTGTTGCCCGATATGATTGAAGTGGGTTCGTTTATCGGTATGGCTGCCATCACGGGTAGCGAATTGACTATCTGCAATGTGTCGCATAAGGATTTAGGGATAATTCCCGATGCATTCCGTCGTCTCGGGATTCAAATAGAGCAGCATAACGATGACTTGTATATTCCGGCACAGGATCATTACCAAATCGAATCGTTCTTGGACGGCTCAATACTTACTATTGCCGATGCACCATGGCCCGGATTGACTCCCGACTTGCTCTCGGTTATGTTAGTGGTTGCCACACAGGCACGAGGCTCGGTACTGATACACCAAAAAATGTTCGAGAGCCGTCTGTTCTTTGTGGATAAACTGATTGACATGGGGGCGCAAATCATTCTCTGCGACCCACACCGTGCTGTTGTTATCGGACACGACAAACAGATGCGGCTCAAGCATAACAATATGACATCCCCCGATATCCGTGCGGGTATTGCGATGTTGATTGCCGCTATGGCAGCCGATGGGGTGAGCAAGATAGACCATATAGACCAGATAGACAGAGGCTATGAGGACATCGAGCGTCGACTCAATGCCATAGGTGCATCCATTCAGCGAGTGGCAGACTAAAGCATTATTTTTGTAGCTCAAAGTAGTATTATATAATATATGTAGTATTCTCCCAAAGGTATCATAGTATTTATCGAAGGTTTTATAATATTCTCCGGAGATATTAAAACATTTCTCTCCGAAGGCGGAATTATTTGTATCGAAAAAAGGTATTCGTAATAAAAAACAGGAATGAAGAAGATTGTAACCCTGATAGTGTTTTTGATAAGCACGCTTGCCGGCACCATGGCACAAGTGGTAACTCCCGTGCATTGGGCAGGCAAGACAATAGGCGATAGTATATATA
>CAVFIY010000173.1:0-4950 GCA_963622435.1 Bacteroides uniformis
CATAGACATCGCACGGATTATACGGCTCCTCACGCAGGTCGCGAATCTGCAGCCACGGCAGCTGCTCATCGGCTACCGCCTGCTGCCACGCCGCCGAGTCACGGTCGCAACTAATGCCGAGTATCTGCAGTTTGCCTGCCGGCTGTGCCTCGTAAATTGTTTTCAGCACAGGCAGCAGTTGGCGGCAAGGGCGACACCACGATGCCCAGAAATCGACCAAGACATATTCCGTCTTGCCCACTAACTCGCTGAGTGCCAGTGGTGTACCGTCTGCTTGCAGCGATTGCACATCGGTGTAGGTCTTGCCTGCCGAGGTGGCTTGCTCGATGCAGTAGGTCTGGTAGAGTTCCGCCACTGCCTCCGACGCCTTTTTTGCCTCCGTCATGCTGCCAAAGACGCGGTCTTTCTGCTCGGCACTCAACATATAATAGATGTCGAGCAGAATCGTGTCGGCGTAGGCGTCCTTCGGGTTAGCGAAATACAAATCGAGCGACTGCACCAGATAGGCATCCACCACCGAGTCAGCCGCCTCGGGATTGACGAACTTGAGCGAGTCGAATTGCGCTTGCGCATTCTCCTCGAGCGTGGTATATTGCTCTTTGAGCGAAGTTTTGTTGCACGCCGCGAGCGTTAGCGCAGCCGTTGCAATGAGAAGTATCTTTTTCATTAGTTGATTGTTGAGAGTTGAGTGTTGAGTGTTGAGTGTTGAGAGCAGGTTAGTCTATTTTCTCCAGCACCATCGCAGAGCGGGCAGGCAGGTAGAGTTTGAGCCAGCCTTTGCCGTCTTGGGCGTAGAGGTTGTCATGTTGCGTCAGATGCTCCACGCTGTCGTCGTTCTGCCCGAAGCCCGCAAAGCGGTTGGCATCGGTGTCGAGCAGCACACGGTATTTGCCCTCGGGCGCCAAGAATCCGTAGTCCGCAAACGACTTCTGTCCGTTCCAGTTGAAGACAAACACCAGATTACCACGCCGATACGCCACCACTTGGTCGCCCTCGTTGTCCCAGAGTTTGTAGATATAGGGCAGGTGCGTGCCGTTCTCGTCCTTCACCTGCGTCAGTTTGCGGCGCAGCAGGTGTATCATCTCCTCGTCGAAGCGATTGAGGTCTGCGTAGTAGAAGTTCGGGTTATCGACCAGACTCCACTGACGGCGGGCGTACTTGCAGCTCCAGCCGTTCCCCTCGCGCGGGAAATCGATCCACTCGGGGTGTCCGAACTCGTTGCCCATAAAGTTGAGGTAGCCGCCGTTGATAGTCGAAGCGGTGGCTAGGCGTATCATCTTGTGCAGGGCGATACCTCTATCCACCATGTAGGTCGAGTGTCCATGCTCGAAATGCCAATACATATCGGCATCTATCAGTCTGAAAATGATAGTCTTATCTCCTACCAAGGCTTGGTCGTGGCTCTCGCAGTAGGAGATGGTCTTCTCGTCGTCGCGGCGGTTGGTCATCTCGTAGAGGATATGCCCTGCTTTCCAGTCCTCGTCCTTCACCTCCTTGATATACTTAATCCAGAAGTCGGGGATTCCCATCGCCAGCCGATAGTCAAATCCCATGCCGCCGTCTTTCTCGGGGCGTGCCAATCCGGGCATACCCGACATGTCTTCTGCTATGGTAATGGCGTGTTTCTTCACCTCGTGGATGAGTTTGTTCGCCAGTGTCAGATAGCATATCGCGTCGCCGTCCTCGTTGCCGTTGAAGTAACTCCCGTAGCCGTTAAAGTCTTCGCCCAGACCGTGGCTCAAGTACATCATCGAGGTAACGCCGTCGAAGCGGAAGCCGTCGAAGTCGTACTCGTCGAGCCAGAACTTGCAGTTCGACAGTAGGAAGTGCAGCACCTCCGTCTTAGCGTAGTTGAAGCAGAGGCTGTCCCATGCGGGGTGTTCACGGCGTCCGCTCGTGTGGAAATACTGATAGGGCGTGCCGTCGAAATTGCCCAATCCCTCCAGTTCGTTCTTCACGGCGTGGGAATGCACGATGTCCATTATCACCGCCATGCCGTGTCCGTGGATGTCATCTATCAGCGCTTTCAGTTCTTCGGGTGTGCCGAAGCGGCTCGAGGCGGCGAAGAAGTTCGATACATGGTAGCCGAACGAGCCGTAGTAGGGGTGCTCCTGAATGGCCATTATCTGCACGCAGTTGTAGCCCAGTTCGGCGATACGCGGCAGCACATTCGTGCGGAACTCTTCGTAGGACGCCACTTTCTCCTCCTCGGACGCCATGCCGATATGGCACTCGTAGATATACAACCCGCCCTTATTGGTTTTCAGCGCATTGCGGTGTTTCCACTCGAAGGGTTTCGGATTCCACACCTGTGCGGAGAATATCTTGGTCGTGTCATCTTGCACCACACGGGTGGCGTAACTCGGAATGCGTTCGCCTTGTCCGCCCTCCCACTCTACAAGCAGTTTGTAGAGTTGTTCGTGTTTCAATGCCGATGCAGGCAGCAGTGCCTCCCACACGCCGTTCTCCAGGGGCTGCAGGCGGTATTTCTCGTCTTTTGCCCAACCGTTCATATCTCCTATGATGTAGATAGCCGTGGCGTTGGGCGCCCATTCACGCAGTGCCCAGCCCTTCTTGGTGCGGTGCAATCCAAAATACAGATAGCCGTCTGCCCAGTCGGACAGCGGTGCGCCGCCCGTCAGTTCTTTCTCGCGCCGAACGGCATATCCATAGCGGGCTTCTATCGCCTGTTCGTAGGGCTGCAAATACGGGTCGGATGCCACCAATCCCAGTGTTTTCTTTTTCATCACCGAAGAAATTAACAATTAACAGTTAAGAATTAACATGCAGAGCGGGGTGTACCGCGCTGAGTGTGAGCAAGATAGCGGGTTGTTGCTATCTCCGTGGAGTAGATAGTGAGACCGCAGGCATAGTGTCTGCGGTCTTACGCTGCGACTGTGGGGTTAAGCGTTCGCCTTGGTCTTCACAATAATCTTACGATACTGCTTGCCCGGTGCGATACCCGGTTGGTGCGCATCGGTCGGGAAGAAGACGGCGAAATGCCCTGCGGGAATGACAAACTTCGTGGTAGCCTTGTCTGCATAGAACTCCACATCCTTGCCCTCGTCGTACTCTTGTGTCACCTCCTGGCAGTCCTCCAACGATTTCCACCCCATCACCTCGTCGCCCGTCAGCGGAATCTGAATATCTATGTAGTCGTGGTGTGCCTCCATGCGGCATTTATCCTCGTCTTTGCCGTTGAAATCGAGGATATTCACATACAGGTCGTTGCCGTCCAGGTGAATTTTGCAGGCAGGGATTTCCTCCAGGTCGTTTTCTTTGAAGAACTTCATGAATTGGGCAAAGCCCGGCACACTGTCGAAATACCAATCAGCGTTTTCTAATTTGTCGAGAATCATATCAGGATAATTTGGTTCATATTCGTCCGAGTTGTTGTTTCTAACTAAACATACTACTCGAAATCGGTGCAAAGATACACAATTATTTGCACACTTGCAAGATTAGTAGTATTTTTGCAGGCTTTTTGGTTATAACACCCATTAATTATCGTATGAAAAAGATTTTTTTATCGCTTGCAGCCATTACTCTTATGACAACAGCATGCACTAAACAGCAGAGCACGGGCATTCGCCCCGAGAATCTGGACACCACCGCCGTGGCACAGAACGATTTCTATCAGTTCGCCTGCGGAGGCTGGATGAAGAACAACCCGCTTACGGGGGAGTACAGCCGTTTCGGCAGTTTTGATAAATTAGCGTTGCAGAACCTGGAGCAGGTCAATGGTCTGATACAGGACATTGCTGCAAAGAAGTACACCGAAGGCACTATCGAACAGAAGATAGGCGACCTCTATAACCAGGCGATGGACACTACCACGCGCAACCAACAGGGCATTGAGCCGCTGCGCAAGACTATCGATGAAATCGAGGGAATTAGCGACCGCTCGGAGTTGAGCGCACTGCTCGGCAAGTCGCTCGAGTATGGTATCTGGGGGATGTATGTCGATGCCGACGCCATGAACTCGACGATGAATATCCTCAACGAGTGCCAGGGCGGTTTTGCCCTCGGCGAGAAGGAGTACTACTTCGACACCGATGAGGCAACGACCCATATCCGTGAGGAGTATCAAAAGCATGTCGCCAACATCTTTAGCCTCTTCGGCTATGCGGATGCCGCCGACCGTGCCGCCACCGTGCTGCGCCTGGAGACCCGCCTGGCAGGGGCTGCGCTTAACAATGTCGAGTTGCGCGACCCGCAGGCGAACTACAACAAGATGAGCATTGCCGACTTGCAGGAGTTGGTGCCGCAGGTGGATTGGGCTGCCTATTTCGGCGCAATGGATATTCAGCCGGACAGCCTCAGCGTAGGGCAGATTCGCCACTTGCAGGAGGCGGGCAAACTGCTTGCCGACGAGAGCCTCGAGGATATTAAGACGCTGCTCTTGTGGCAGGCGTTCGACGGTGCGGCAAGTTATCTGACCACCGAGATTTACAACGAAAACTTCAATTTCTACGGCAAAGTGCTCTCCGGGCGTGAAGAGCCGAGTCCGCTATGGAAGCGTGCGGTAGGTATTGTCAACGGCACGATGGGCGAACCTGTCGGACAGATGTATGTCAAGAAGTATTTCCCCGAGGAGAACAAGGAGCGTATGTTGGCACTCGTGAAGAACCTGCAGCACGCCTTGGGCGAGCGTATCGAGGCACTCGCTTGGATGTCCGACACCACCAAAGCACGCGCTATCGAGAAACTGAATGCGATTACTATCAAGATTGGTTATCCCGACACTTGGCGCGACTATACCAACCTGCATATCAGCGCGACTGTTCCTTACTACGAGAACCTGCAGCGCGTGGCGAAGTTCGCGCAGGACTACAGTCTCAGTTACCTGGGTAAGCCCGTGGATAAGACCAAGTGGTACATGACACCGCAGACCGTCAATGCATACTACAACCCCTCCAGCAACGAGATTTGCTTCCCCGCAGGTATTCT
>CAVFIY010000174.1:0-4946 GCA_963622435.1 Bacteroides uniformis
CTGGGGGCGTGGGTTGTGGACTAAGGAATTCTTGCTCAACCCACTGGGTTTCGCTCGCTGCGGGCACTCAGTGCGCTTTGCGCACCTGCCCTCCGCTTCACCTCACCCGCGACGGTTTGGAACAAACCGGTTGACTATGCTGCGCGTTTCAATAGTTGCCCTTTTGCTTGAATAATTTTTCGTGTATTTGGAGTATCTTGTTTTAGACAAATATAGTCAAATAGTATTCAAATATAGTAGTCTGCTTTTATGTCAATCTATGTCCATACGGCGATAGCCGTCCGTTCAAAGACCTCTACTGTGTATTGTCGTCTCCGGCGACACGCCGGTTGTCTGTGGCGACACGCCACTATTTGGATATTTTTCCGTGTATTTGGAGGATAATATCGTCCCTCTTTGCCTTTTTATGTCAATTCCTGTCCCTACGCCGCAGCCGTCCGTTCCAAAGCGACACGCCGGTCGTCCCCAAAGCCTCTCGTTAAAGTTTCCTCTTGAAGAACCAATCTTCGGATACGGAGGCGTTGAAAGTTAGTCGGAGCGAATGTTCCTCCAGTGCGCCCTTTTCTCCTCGATGCCCGTATTCGAGCGTGGCGTTGAAGACGGTGGCGGAGGTGCGGAGCGGGAAGCCGATACCGATGCTTGCGGTGATGTCTTTCGCACTTGTCGAGAGCGAGTAGGAGTCGGCTATGTTCACACCGCAACGCCATAGCATTCGATCCGCATACTTACGCCCTTGCGGGTTGTGTCGGTATTCTATACCTGCGCTGTAGCGGTTGCGGTCGCGCAGCGTACCCCGCACGCCTTGGTAGAGTATGCTGCCTGTCTTTTGGCATTGGTAGTCGAATGCGAGCGTCAGGCGGTTTGCCCAGGTGTAACTCGCCCCCGCACCATATACCATAGGCACTTCGAAGTTCGTCCCCGTGGCGTTCGCAACGGTGTCCGAGGTGTTGCTTTCTATCAGCGAATAGGTGCTGTGCAGTTTCGTGCGGTTCTCGAATATGCCGCCCACTGCAAACGCATGGTCGCCGAAAGTGTGGAAGAACTGCGCCCCGTAGCGGAAGCGTGCGCTGTTCACTTTGAATGTGCTAGCCTGCGAAGTTCCCGTCAGCCCCGATTCGGTGAAAACCAGCGTGCGGGTGTTGCTCGTGCTGCCGAACATGTAGTAGATGTTTGCTCCCAGGGCGAACCAGTCGCAGATGTTGAAACTTAAGCCCGCATAGACCTCGCTGATGCCGCCCGTCCCCGAGTAGGTCTTCGTGAAGTGGTAGTCGGAGTTTATCGAGTCTGCCAGCGTCAGGTCGTAGCCTACGGAGGTGTAGGGCAGTATGCCCGCCGAGAATGCGATGTACCGCTTCCAGATGGGGAATTGGAGCGTCAGGTATTCGAGGCTACCGTTGGCTTTGTTGCGTGTGCCGGTGAAATCGCCGTAGCGTGACCACATCACGCTTGCCGCCAGGTCGAACATAAAGGTCAGACTGTCGCAGCCGGTGTACGAAGCGGGCTGTGCGGAGCAGATGACTTTGTTGCTGCGCATACCGATGCCCACGCCGCCCATGGCGCGATAGGTGGTAGGCACATTGTCGTTCAGTTCGCCGTATGCATAGCGCGAGTAGGGCGATGAGGTACCCGTCTGTGCCTGCAGCCCGACGAACGGTGCGAGTGCCAAGACACCTAGTAATATGTAGAGGAAAATCTTTCGCATAATCATTCGGACTGCAAAGGTACAAAAAAAATACCAAACCACGAAATATATCGTAAGAAAACCGTAAAAAAGCCCTCTCCGCCGCCGTGGCGTACGAATAGTGTATTGTAACAGCACCATAAAACAGCCCTCTCCGCAGTCCGAATTGGGGATAATGCCCATAATAGTTAATTCCTCTAAAATCACGAGATTACTGCTTGAGAACATGGTTTTGCGCACTTAATGCCCTGATACTCAATAGGGGTGAGCATACATCAAGGGAGGCTTAAGCCAACCTCAAGCAAGGCGTAAGGGAACCTCAAGCCGGAACCACCCCACCCCCAAACCGCCTAAAACCCACCCACAATCCTCAAACAACAAACATTATTTAATACATATCACTACTATGATAACTATAATTACGCAAACAATGCCTCCTTCTATAGTCCCGTACATCCGGTAGCCTGGGGGCGTGGGTGTCCCCACCCGCGGGGCGTAGCCCTTTGACTATGCAGTGCCGAGTCCACTATGTAAAGCAGCACATCTGCCCACCTGGGGGCGTGGGTGTCCCCACCCGCGGGGCGTAGCCCTTTGACTATGCAGTGCCGAGTCCACTATGTAAAGCAGCACATCTGCCCACCTGGGGGCGTGGGTGTCCCCACCCGCGGGGCGTAGCCCTTTGACTATGCAGTGCCGAGTCCACTATGTAAAGCAGCACATCTGCCCACCTGGGGGCGTGGGTGTCCCCACCCGCGGGGCGTAGCCCTTTGACTATGCAGTGCCGAGTCCACTATGTAAAGCAGCACATCTGCCCACCTGGGGGCGTGGGTGTCCCCACCCGCGTGAGCCGTCAGGCTCAAATGACCCTCCTACGCCTCGTCCACCATGCCCACCCCAAAAGCCCTCCCTCCTCCCTCCCCAAAAACAAACATTCGCCCCACTTCCCCCGCAGGAGAAATAGGACGAATGAACTATCAAATAAGGAAATCCCCCGCCTACACGGTGGCTTCGATGTTCCAAACAAACGCGCGTACCCCGACTTCCTTGTTGCGCAGGTCGAGTTTCTCCACTGCCTCGAGCAGCGGCTGCACTTGTGCGTCTTCCACCACGGTGATGACGCACGAGTTCATCTCCGGCCATGCGTGCGTGCCGCGGCGAGGCTCACCCCCGTTCGTGCCGCGCCCTTGCACCTGCTCGAAGAAAGTAAAGCCGCGTATGTGCAGCAGGTCCAACATATATTCCACGCGCTCGGTATTCGCCTGATTGAATACGATCATGACAGACTTCATAAGCAATAAGTAAATTTGTAGGTTTGTAAATCGGTAAATGGGAGCGCCGTGCGCTAAGGCATTGCGCCCCCACTTTTCCATTTATTTATTCAGTTCCGTCGGCGTTGTTTCGGGAAAGACATGCGCTTCCGATTCGCTATTCACATCCTTCGGCTCTTGGTTCTTCTTGAGTTTTATATTCATAAATATAAAGCCCTTGCGCATTCCGCTGATACGGTCCCGCTCACCGTGGCGCGACATGGCTGCATAGAGCGTCGGAACCATAAAGAAGGTAAGCAGCGTCGATACCAACAGACCACCGATGACGACAATACCCATCGGCTGCCACATCTCCGAACCTTCGCCCGACGATACCGCCATCGGCACCATACCGAGAATGGTCGTGAATGCCGTCATCAGCACGGGGCGCATACGGCTTCGGCCGGCTTTGACAACAGCCTCGTTCAACTCCACGCCTCGCTCACGCAGCAGGTCGGTGTAGTCGATAAGCACGATACCGTTTTTGACCACAATACCCACTAGCATGATCAGACCCAGCGCACCAATCATATCGAGCGAACGACCCGTCATCCACAGCGCCATGACCACACCCGAGAGGGCGAACGGAATGGTGAACATGATAACGAACGGTTTCTTGAACGACTCGAACTGGCTCGCCATCACGATGTACACCAAAATGACAATCAGCGCAGCGAGCAATCCCATCTTGCCGAAGGTCTCTTGCTGGTCCTCATAGTCGCCGGCGATACGGATTGTAACGCCCTGCGGAATGTCCAGCTGGTCGATTACTTGCGTCTGGATAGTCTGCGCCAACTCGCCCAGTGGCACGTTGTACGGCGTGACGGATACGGTCACGATACGCTGACGCAGTTTGCGCTCGATGGTAGGCGGCGTCCAGTATTCGCCGATGCTGCAGACCTCGGACAGCTTCACGCTCTTGCCCGCAGGCGTCGGAATGGTCAGGTCCTGAATCTTCTCAATTGTGTTGCGGTCGTCCTCTTGCAGACGGCAAACGATATTGTACTCCGAGCCGTCCTCTTTGAGGTAGCCGCAGGACATACCGTTCACACGGTTGCGCAGGTACGATGAGATAGTGGTCGGGGTAAGGCCGAGGCGACTCGCTTTCTCCTTATCGACGACAATTTTTATCTCCGGACGCTCATCGTCACGCGAAATGGTCGCATCGCGCGCACCCTTTACCTCGTGGTTACACTTGGCCTGTACCTCCTCGGCCAACAGCGAAGTGGCATCGAAGTCGTAGCCGTAAATCTCCACATCCACCGAGTTGGAGGCCATTCCGCCGCCACCGGTCGAGGTGCTGACTTGGTAATCCGTTATCTCCGGGTAACGAGCAATCTCTTGTCGAATAACCTCGGCAATCTCGAAAATACTGCGGTTACGCTGATATTTCTTGTTGCAACGAATGGTCATCGAAATGGTATTGTTCATGGTCGAGGTGAAGAGCGCTGACACACCCGAGTCGTCGTTCGAGCCAGCGGAGGTACTGATCAACTGTATCTCCGGCACCAGTTCGGTGAAACGAGCCTCCAAGGCACGAGCCGTCTTCAGAGTCTCCTCGATACGCGTACCACGCTGCAACTTGATGGTGACGGACATACGCCCGTTATCCTGCTGCTGCATGAAGTCCGTACCGATCTGCCCCGTTAGCGCCGGAATCATGGTCAGCGCAAAGAACAGGAACAGCCCGCCGAAGGCAATCGCCTTGTGGTTCAAGCACCAATTCAGTCCTTTGGCGTACTTATCGTCCACCCAGTCGAGCAGCCGCACCACCGTGCGGTCGTACCACGACTTGTTGTTCTTGTCGTCGTCAATCAGGTTGCCCTCCTCATCCACATGCACCTTGCGCGGCTTGAGCAACTTGCTGGCAAGCATAGGTGTCAGCGAGATGGCAATCAGCGTCGAGGTCGAGGTGACAATCGTTACAATCCAGCCCAACTCTTTGAACATGATACCGG
>CAVFIY010000175.1:0-4890 GCA_963622435.1 Bacteroides uniformis
CTAAGTCAATACCAATAATTTTAGACATAATAGTATGTGTTATGAGGGTTAATATTCTTTTCTCGCACTGCGTGCGTATGTTCGCTAACGCGTATTTTCGCTGCGCGTATGTTCGCTTTGCGTATCTTCGCTCTGCGTGCGTTTCTTTACGCGAACACCCTCTAAAAGACAAACTTTGTGCCAAAGGGGAAACGGGGCGGATTGTGCGACTTTTTTGCGTTTTCTGTCAGTTTGGGACTGACATTTTGGCAGGTGGTGTGTCGGCGGCATGTCGCCACAGACGATAGATTTATTGCTCCGCGGGGAGCACCCCGCCGGACGAGTGGCACCGTATGGACACTAATAATTCGTAAAAGTTCTCCGTTAATGCCCGTTAATTTCCCATTAATTCCATCGGTGTGTCGGTGGTGTGTCGATGCCGTGTCGGCACCCACGATAGATTCAAACGCATGATTTATTGTCTCCGGCGACACGCCGGTTGCTCTGCGGGGAGCACCCCGCCTCTGCGGGAGCACCCGCCGGACGGCTATCGCCGTATTGCCACTAATTAGTCATAAACACAAAGAGTGGTGTTTTAGAAACAAATATTATCACTAATTATCCAATATATCCCCATTCAATGGGGCAACTATCGCCGTCTGGACATAAATTTGTAATAACGAAAGAGGCTGTCCGACAACTTTACATTGTCAGACAGCCTCTTTTGTTGTCCCCGGTGACACGCCGATGGAATTAATGGAAAATTAACGGGCATTAACGGAGAACCTTTTACGATATTCGTGTGTCTGTGGCGACACGCCACCGATGTGCCGCATTGCCTTATTTATTCATGACGGTGTGCGCGCCGGTTATTGTCCCCGGCGACTCGCCGGCTATTCGAAGGCACCCATTTGGAGCATGGAGACCTCTTTGGGAGTGAGGTAACGGTACTTACCGCGTGCCACATTCTTCTTGGTCAGCCCTGCGAAACTAACTCGGTCGAGTTGCATCACCTTATAGCCTACCTTCTCGAAGATACGGCGTACGACACGGTTCTGCCCCGAGTGTATCTCCAAACCGATATGCTTGCGGTCGCCCTTGGGGAACTCCAATGCATCGGGGACAATCTTCTCGTCGTCGAGCATGATACCCTCACGCAGGATTGCCTCGTCTGCCTCCTCCAAGTCACGGTCGAGCGTGGCAGCATAAATCTTTTTCTTTCCGAACTTCGGGTGAGTCAGTTTGGCAGCCAAATCGCCGTCATTGGTGAGCAGCAGCACACCCGTGGTATTACGGTCGAGACGACCGACGGGGTAGATACGCTCCGAGCAAGCGTTGCGCACGATGTCCAGCACCGTGTGACGCTCCTGCGGGTCGTCGGTAGTGGTTACGGTGTTCTTCGGCTTATTGAGCAGAATATACACCTTGCGCTCGCGGCGAACGGGTTGGTCGTGGAACTGCACCTTATCTGTCGGCAGCACCTTTGCGCCCAGCGAATCGACGACAACGCCATTGACAGAGATAACGCCTGCCTGGATGAAATCGTCCGCCTCACGACGCGAGCAAATACCTGCGTTAGCAAGATACTTGTTCAAGCGGATAGGCTTCGTGGGGTCTTCATACTGCTGCTGATAGACTTGGCGTTTGCGCTCACTATACACGCCCGCATTACGCTGTGGACGGGGGCGGAACTGCCCCTGCGGACGCTCGCCGTTCTGATTATACCCGCCGTTGTTACGAGGACGGTAGCCGCCTTGCGGACGCTCCCCTCCCCTATTATAACCGCCTTGGTTATAGCGCGGACGGTACTCCCCTTGCTGCTGTGCACCGTCGGGAGAGAAATTTCCGTTGTAACGGGGGCGATAGCCGCCCTGCTCACCGTCCTGCAGCGGGCGCGGACGATAACCGCCTTGACGGTCAACACGCCCACCCTGATAGCCGTCGCTGCTATAGCGGGGCGTCACACGCTCTGCATACTGCCCGTCGCTGTTGCGCGAGAAGCGCTGACGCGGACGACCGTCACGAGCGTTGTTGTTATACGAGTTGAAACGCGGACGAACGCTTGCGCCGTCCTCCGAGAAAATGCCATCTCTTTGCTCACGCGGAGTATCGTTCCTGCGGTAGCCACCTTGATGGGGGGTGGAAGAATCGTTGGTAAACATTGATGAATTTAGGTTGTTAGTTTGAGTAACCCTCACGGGCTACAACCGCACTCCCGTGCGATGATTAATTATGAATTAGGAATTATTAGTTGTGTATTGTGCATTCAGCATTGTGCATTATGCATTTAGCATTGTTTTGTTGTTTCCGGCGACACGGCGGTCGTGTGTGCCGACACAGCACATTGTGCATTATGCATTTAGCATTGTGAATTGTGCATTGTTTGTTGTCCCCGGCGACACGCCGGCATTGTGAGTAAATTCAGGCTCCGAGTATCCCTACGCGGAGCCTGAAATAGACGATAAGCGATTATGCCTCTGCGGCTTTCTCTATTGCCAACTTGCCACGGTAATAACCGCAACTCGGACAAACAGTGTGGTAAATGTAATGCGCACCGCAGTTCGGGCAGATTGCCAATGCGGGTACTTTCAGAACGTCATGCGTACGACGCTTCGCTTGTCTGGTGTGCGATTGTCTTCTTTTAGGATGTGCCATATCTTTTTTCTTATTTAATTTAGTCTGTATTCCAACGCCACGGTCTTACCTCCTGCCACGCAGAACGGCATTCGGCTACTCCTGTTGCGCTGTGTTATCTTCGTCCTCTTCGGCTTCGGTACAGAGGTGGTTTTGGAGAAGCGCGACCATCGCAGGGTCGCAACCACCCGGTTGGTGACTATGCACCAAAGGAAGATTCACTATAATCAATTCATAAGCAAGCCAATCCAAATCGAGCGTCTTTACTCGACAGGCATCCTCCCCCTCGTCCTCCAAATCTATCGTCTCCGTAACATCCACCGACACCGTCATCGGAGCCAAGCAGCGGTCGCAAGTAACCTGCACACTCCCCCGAACGGAGATAGTGAGGTCAAAATCCTGCTCACGGAGCGTTAGCCACGCCTTGGCTGCCACCTCACCGCCGAGCAATTCCGTATGCTCGATACTCGTAAGGTACGCACTATCTAACACATAATCAAAGGAATACTGCCCTATCTCGAGGGTAGAAAGGTCTATCGTATGTGTGTTCGGCTCTGCCATAAGCGCAAAATCGGCTGCAAAAGTACAACTTTTTTTCGACATACAAAAATTTTCCGTGCGATTTTTCTGCTTTTTTGCTTTCGCGGGCGGGGATTGGGCAAGGAGCGGTACTTTATTATTTATAAGGAGTGAGGGCGAGTGGCTTCAACGGCATAGGAGAGGCTTCTCGGAGGGGCGTTATCTGTATAGTGAAATGGACTTTATGTTATACTTATCTTATACTTATGTTATACTTATCCTATACTTGTGTTATGGAGTTGGTGACTGTTGGGCGGGGGTTTTGATAGGTCTAATTGGGCGAATAGGGCTAATGGGGCTAATGGGGCTAATGGGGCTAATGGGGCTAATAGATAGTATTCCTCACTCACTAAAAATGGGGAGGGGAGTTTACCCACAATGCGGGATTGTGAGGAGGCGGGAAAGGCAGTACCTTTGCACTGTTTTTTGAAAGAAGGTTTATTGAATTGTACAATGTCTTGCAACGGCGGTTCTGCGGGCAGGCTAACGACCACGAGCAGAACCGTCCGAGCAAGGCAACATCGTGAGGTGTTTTGTAAACGGACGGCTGCGCCGTATGGACATAAATTAGTCATATATTATTGCTCTGCGGGAGCACCCGCCTCCAAATACACGAAAAATTGAATCAAATATATTCTAATAAACAGCGTAGTATAGTCAAACAAATATATCCATTACCATTAAAACAACGCATAGTCCAACGGTTTGTTCCAAACCGCCGCGGGTGGGGACACCCACGCCCCCAGGCTACCGGATGTTTGGATCACTGGATTTCTGGGGATTCCGGATATCTGGGGCAACGGATGGTCAATTGAGTCTGCGGCTCATGCGGGTGGGGCAAATAAGATAGACAAAATCAAGGTATTAGCATGAAGAAATATATCATTCCCTTTATTATGTGTGCGGTGGGGGTTGCTGCGGTTTGGGCAGATGACTCCATTCAAGTGTCGCAAGCCGACTTGCAGGCACTCATGCAACGCATTGAGCGATTAGAACAGGCACAGCAGACGGCAACGGCACAACAGTCGGCGGCTGTTGAGCAGAAGACGAGTGCAACGACACAGCAG
This sequence comes from Bacteroides uniformis, assembly GCA_963622435.1. Lineage (GTDB taxonomy): Bacteria > Bacteroidota > Bacteroidia > Bacteroidales > Paludibacteraceae > Colicola. The sequence continues at coordinate 4,260 of CAVFIY010000175.1, forward strand.
ACAAGTGCATCGGCAAAGGCGGGAGAGGTATCCCAACAAGTGGCGATGGAGGAGGAGGCAGAACAGAATACCGCAGCAAAACAGAGTATTGAGGAGGAACATAGTACGGCGGCGGTGGCAGAGGCACCTCGGGCGCACAAGTTCACCATTGGCGGGTACGGCGAGGCTGCGATGAAACGCTGCTTCTACTCGAACAACTATCTGCGCTACACTTCGCCCGACAAGTACAAAAATGACCAATACGGCGAGTTTGACCTGCCGCACGTGGTGATCTATATGAATTATAACTTCGGCAAAGGCTGGTCGATGGGTTCGGAGATTGAGTTTGAACACGGCGGCACGGAAGCGGCCGTCGAGATAGAAGACGAAGAGGGCGGCGAGTACGAGACCGAAGTGGAACGCGGCGGCGAGGTGGCACTCGAGCAGTTCTGGCTGCAGAAGTCGTTCAATCCATACGCCAACCTGCGGGCGGGTATGCTCATCGTCCCCCTTGGCGGCACGAATGCACACCATGAGCCCGACCAGTTCTTCGGCGTGTATCGTCCCGAGGGCGACAACACAATCATTCCCTGCACGTGGCACGATGTGGGATTGCAGTTCCACGGTCGCTACAAATGGTTAGGGTACACCG
>CAVFIY010000176.1:0-4883 GCA_963622435.1 Bacteroides uniformis
GTGTACGGTTCTGTACTGCTTGTGATGTTATAGTACAAGTCCCCGGATTGGAAATCATACGCCCAAAGGGCGGTGGTGGCGCAGAAAAGAGCCACAAGGAAAGATAATAATCTTTTCATAAGGATTGATGTTTTATCGTTTATAATTAAATTGTTTGGCCTATGTTTTATACTTTGACTTCTGTTTGTATATCATACATATAGGCACACAAAAAAAACGCGGACTTCTGTTTGTAAATCCGTGTTTCGAGGTCCTGAGAAAACCGTATCTTCGAATAAACATGCAGAAACCCACGCGTGTATATCGTACTTGGTGCATACCCCAACGGGTACACGCAAGTGTAGATACACCCATGAGCATCTACTAATGTCTTGCCATCGAAAGATACTTCAAAATTTCTCAGGTTTCGAAACATCGAATTGCAAGCGTTAGTAAACGCCTCGCGTTCGGCAACTCGCGTTCACCAAACTCGCACGCTGACTGATGGCTCTGCCATCATTATGGTGCTCGTTGCCTCCGCTCTCCGCACCACAACCTTACAGGTTGCGTTGCGGGTGTGTCAAACGCTTTATTATGTACAAAGCCCACCCAACCGCTCTCTCGGGACACCGCTATGTCCGTCAACGATAGCACCGCGTGGGTTTTGCATTGTGCTGAATGTTTTTGTCGTCCGTCAGCACGCGGACGAGGGCAGTTCATACAACCCGTATCGGCTATGCGACACCGTCATACGAACTTCGCCCTGCAAAGGTAGTACTATTTCTGCAACTATGCAAATATGTGTCGGGATTTATGTCCCTTTTCTGCGCCTTTGTGTTTTAGAGCATACATACGGGGCATCCACAGAACCAACAACCCCAATCGGACTAATTAATAAGACTAATAATGCCTATAAGACTTAAAAGACCTATAGGACTAATTAGACTAATTAGACTAATTAGACCCATAAGTCCTATCGGACTAATTAGACCAATTGGACTAATTAGACTAATAAGTCCACCAAGAACAGGGTAACATCAGGGAAAGAACAGGGAAAGACTAAGGAATTTGAAGAGCAACACCCCCTCCTCCGGAGGGGTTAGGAGAGGTCAGTAGAATATCTGTCGCAACAACACCCCCTCCTCTGGAGGCGCTAACGCTGCTTGGGGAGGTCGGAGTTACTTCTCCATATAGTACCCCCGAATGGAGTCGCAGACATGGCGGGGGTTGCGGAGCAGCGGACGGGTGGAATAGAAGCACTCCCCCGTAATCTCGGGGATGGTGCGGTTGAGGCGCATTTGGCGACTAATCTCATTGCCCGTGCGCCACGCCGCCGCCTCTTTCTTGCCCTCCAGGCGATAGGGTGCCATGCCGATATAGAGTTTGCACCCATAGGTGTGTTCCGCCCACCAGTGCGCCAGCACCTCGTAGTCCGCCACCGTTTTGCCTATCTCCCAATAGAGTTGCGGCACGACATAGTCTATCCACCCCTCGCGCATCCAGAGCAGGACATCGGCGTAGAGGTCGTCGTAGTTGGTCAGCCCCGCCCGCGTGGCACTGCCCATCAGCGAATCACGGCTCTGATTGCGCCATACGCCGAAAGGCGAGATACCGAACTCAACCTCGGGTTTGAGCGACTTAATCGCCGTGTGCAACTCGCGTATAACGAGGTTCACATTGTTGCGCCGCCAGTCCTCGATATTGTCGAACCCGCGGGGGTAGCGGGCGAAAGTCTTGGCGTCGGGAATCGTCTGTTTCGCCACGGGATAGGGGTAGAAATAGTCGTCCATGTGAATACCCTCGATGTCGTAGCGGCTGACGATGTCCTCCACCACCATACATATCCAGTCGCGCGTCTCGTCCAACCCGGGGTCGAAATACCACTGCCCGTTATACTGCCAGAACCAGTCCTTATTCGATTGATAGATATGGTTTTGCCACAAGAGCGTAATGGGCGATTTGCTCAGGTTGACCCGATAGGGATTGAGCCACACATGTACCGCCATCCCACGCCGATGTGCCTCTTCGACGACGAACTCCAGCGGGTCCCACGCCTCCTGCTCCCCCCAACGCCCCTGCGCCCCCGTCAGCCAGCCGCTAATAGGCTCCAACTCCGACAGATAGAGGGCGTCCGAGGTAGGGCGCACTTGAAAAACCACGGTATTGATGCCAATAGCGTGCAGCGAATCGAGCAAGAAGAGCATCTCCGCCTGCTGCCGTTCGGTGTTGCCCACCGCCTCGGGCGTAGGCCAGTCGATGTTCGCCACAGTGGCAATCCACGCCCCGCGGAAGACAATGCGGTCATTCGCCGAGAGCGTATCCGAATCCCCTGACGCAGGCACTGTCAGCGTATCCACAGACACAGACACCGTCAGCGTATCCGCAGACGAACCCCCAGCCACGGCAGCCGTATCCCCAGACACAGCCACAGCCGCCGTCAGCCGCAGCGTGCAGAGAAGCAGAGTCCATATCACGAGGCGTGTTTTCATAGGGGGAGAATAGTTCCGTTTTCGACATGGAAGAGTCGCGCTTCGGTGTTGGGGCGGAGAATGTCCGTCAGGTGCTGACGGTCGGTGTCGGTAATGAATATCTGCCCGAAGCGGTCGGAGTTGACGAGGCGCACGATGCGTTCCACCCGTTCGCTGTCGAGTTTGTCGAAGATGTCGTCCAAGAGCAGCATCGGTTTGCCCAAGTAGAGTGCCTGTGCCAGTTTCATCGAGAGCAAGTAGGTCTTCTGCTGCCCCTGCGATGCCACGCGCCGCAGCGGATAGTCGCCGAGGGACATCTCGAGTTCGTCCTTATGCACCCCTTGGCTTGTCCAGCCGAGTATCAAATCGCGCGGGCGGGTACGCACAAAAGCGGCAGCCAAGTCCCGTTCCTGCAGTTGACTTTTATAGGCGAGCGATACCGTTTCCGCACCGCCCGAAATCTGCCCGTATATGTCTTGGAACAGCGGCACGAACGAGTCGATGAACCGCTCGCGGGCGTGAAATATATACTCCGCATAAGGCGTCATCTGCATCTCCAGCACCTCGAACAAGTCCCACGGCACGCTGTTCGCGTCGCTGTCGGCGTACTGTTTGAGCAGGGCGTTGCGCTGTTTGAGCAGCGAGTTATACGCAGTCAGTTGCTCGAGGTAAGTCCTGTCGCATTGGGAGATAACGCCGTCCATAAAGCGTCGGCGTTCGTCGCTGCCGTCCTCCACCAACGCCGCATCGGCAGGGCTGACCATCACCAGCGGCAGCAACCCGATATGGTCGAGCAAGCGGCGATACTCTTTCTTGCCGCGGCGGAACTGCTTCTTCTGCCCCCGCTTCAGCCCGCACGAGATAGTAATACCCTCTCCGTCATCGGGCGTAGATGCGTCAGGCGCAAATGCGTCGGGCGTAGGCGTGTCGGGGAGATACACCCCCTGCACGAGAGCAAGGTCTTCCGTGTGCGTAATCGCTGCCGAATCGACGCTGCAGTAGGCGGACTTGGCGAAACTGAGCAGGTAGATGGCGTCGAGGACATTGGTCTTGCCCTGTCCGTTCAGCCCCACCAAACAGTTCAGTTTGTCCGCAAAGCCGAGTCGGGCTTCACGGATGTTCTTGAAGTTCATTATCGTCAGTTCACGCAGCAGCACGGAAGAGGGCGTTTCTAGGCGTAGAGTTCCACGTCGGACTTCTCGATACGGTTGCCCGCCAGGATAATCAGTCGTTCAACGACATTGCGCAGTTCGCGGATATTTCCCGTCCACCTGCGGGCTTGTAGTGCCTCTACCGCTTCGTCAGAGAAGACACTCGTCGGACGCCCCTGTTCGCCGCAAATCTGCTCGGCGAAGTAACTGATTAGCAGGGGAATATCGTCCTTGCGGTCGTCCAAGTCGGGTACATGGATAGGGATGACATTGAGGCGGTGGAAGAGGTCTTCACGGAAATGCCCGGCGGCAATCTCCTTTGGCAGGTCCTTGTTCGTGGCGGCGATGACACGCACATTCACTTTAATGGGTTTGTCGCTGCCGACACGGGTAATCTCATTGTCCTGCAACGCCCGCAGCACTTTCGCCTGCGCCGCGAGGGACATATCGCCTATCTCGTCGAGGAAGAGCGTACCGCCGTCCGCCTGCTCGAACTTCCCCGTGCGGTCTTTAATCGCCCCCGTGAACGAACCTTTGGTATGCCCAAAGAGTTCACTCTCAATCAGTTCGCTCGGGATAGCAGCACAGTTGACTTCTATCATCGGTTTGTCCGCACGGGGGCTGCCTTCGTGGAGCAGGTGTGCCACCACCTCTTTGCCCGTACCGTTGGAGCCGGTAATCAGCACCCGTGCCTCGGTGGGGGCAACTTTCTCAACTATCTCCCGCACATGGGCAATGGCACTGCTCTCGCCTATCATACGACTGCTCTTCTGTGCCACTTTCTTGCGCAGCGTGCGTATCTCCTGCCGTCCGCGCCCTACCTCGGCACGCAAATCCTTGTGTTCGAGGGCGTTCTTGGTTGTTACTAACAGGCGATTGAGGTCGAGGGGCTTCTCGATAAAGTCGTATGCCCCTTTTTTGAGTGCATCGACAGCCGTCTCCACCGTGCCATGCCCCGAAATCATCACCACGGGACACTCCACAGCCTCCTCGGGGTCGGCGGGAGTTTTCAGTGCAGAAAGCACCTCCATACCGTCCATCTCGGGCATCTTCACATCGGTGTAGATCAGGTCATAGGACTCTTTGCGTGCCATTTCGACACCCAGCAGCCCGTTCTCCGCCGTATCCACTTTGTACCCCTCGTACTCCAAAATATCTTTGAGCGTATTGCGTATAGGCCGCTCATCATCAATCACCAGTATCTTTGCCATTCGTTTATTGTTTTTCGCACTTTGTGCGTATGTTCGCTTGCGCGTATCTTCGCAGTTCGCACTTTGTGCGTATG
>CAVFIY010000177.1:0-4878 GCA_963622435.1 Bacteroides uniformis
TCCTTCGAGGATGCCACGGGAACGCTTGTACCAGATGAAAAGAATAGTGGACATATTTTATGGTGTGTATTGTATCTGTTGAGGCGCAATATGCGGTAAAAATGATACTATTGTATGAGTTTCTCTCGCAAGGGGCGTCCAACGGAAATTCTCAAAGTATGCATGGAAAATCTTCAAATCTTCCGCAGAAAATCTTCAAATGTCGGGTGGATAGTGTGAAACAGTGTCGTGCGGGAGAGTGTACAATAGAGTACTACACATAGCCTATAGCAGGCGGGAGAGGTCGCCTGTGAAGAACTGCTCGGCGGACATGGCTTCGCCTCCGACGACCAAGGAGTACTGCGGGTGGAACTTCTGCCCGAACACGGCGAGACCTTGGTTGTGCTGCCGCCTACCGCTCTTGACTTCGATGGCGACGATATTATCTGCCCTCGTCAGAACGAAGTCCACCTCGTCGTTATTCTCCCGCCAATAGTACAACGCACACTCGAGTTCGTCTATCTTATCCAATAGGAAACAGCCGACTGCGGATTCTACCCACTGCCCCCACAATGCGGGAGTGGTAAAGGCTTTCTCATAGGTCATACCGTCCGTCATGGCGGACAGCAGCGCATTGTTATAGACCTGCAACTTGGGAATGGACTTATATTTACGGGCTTGGTCAACTGCATATTTCTGCAACCCGACAAGCAGTTTGCTGTCGGCAAGCAGTTGCAGATAACTCGCCAAGGTACCGGCATTGCCTGCGTCCTGCAGCATCCCGAGCATCTTGTTGTAGGACAGCAGTTCGCCCGAATAGGCACAGCCGATGTGGAAGAGTTGGTTTAGCAGGGCCGGCTTGTAGATGAATGAGGTCTGCAGCACATCTTTCTCTATGGCAGGTGCGATGATGGTCTCTCGCATGAAGCGTCGCCAACGCATCTCGTTCTCCATGTATGCGGCACTCCCGGGATAGCCGCCAAAGTAGATATACTGATTGATGTCCCACCCAAATGCTTCGTGCATTTCGGCGAAAGACCAGTGCCCCATACTGATTATTTCAAAACGCCCTGCCAATGACTCTGTCAGTCCCCGCTTAAGCAGTAGACGGGACGAGCCTAATAGCACGACTTTGATAGGTATATCGCGGAAAGTGTCGTTGTCCCATTCGCGCTTCACCTGCTCGCTCCAGTTGTCTATCTTGTGTATCTCGTCGAAGACCAACACGGCTTCGGCGTAGCGATTGAATATAATCTGCGACCGCACCTCGTTCCACTTCTCGGCAATCCACTCGGCATTATCTGCTGCAACGGCATCGGCATTGTACAGAAAAGAGGGAATGGCGCATTGCTGCAACACCTGCTTGACCATAGTCGTCTTGCCGACCTGACGAGGACCTGCTATGACTTGGATTGTCCTACGCGGCTCGGACAGACGCTCCAATAGAATTGTATTTTGCTTGCGCTCTAACATATTGCTTTCTGTTTGACGGCGCAAAGGTACGGAAAATCTTCAAATGTTGCAAGAAAAATCTTCAAAAGTCGGAAAGAAAATCTTCAAATCTCTTGCGGGAAATCTTCAAATGTTTGGAAGAAAATCTGCGATTCTACTATAGAAAATCTTCAAATGTTGGTGTGATAAGGTGGTGCTATAGGTTTATTATCAGTGTATTATATGGGGATTTACGGTGTATTAGAGGGCTGTTTCTAGGGCGCGGGCGATGATGTCGTCCATGTCATAGTATTTGTATTCGGCGAGGCGACCTCCGAATAGGGTGTTCTTTTCTTGCTTTGCCAATTCGGCATACTGGCGATAGAGTTGCGTGTTGCGCTCGTCATTCACGGGGTAGTAAGGTTCCATACCCGACTGCCACTCGGTGGAGTACTCTCGAGAGATGACGGTCTTTGGTGTGTTGTACACTGCCTGCCCGAACATCTCAAAATGCTTATGCTCAATGATACGCGTGTAAGGAACGGCTGCGTCGGTGTAGTTGATGACGGCATTCCCCTGGTAGTTGGGGGTGTCGAGTATCTCTGTCTCGAAACGCACGGTACGGTATGCCAAATGCCCAAGACGGTAGCCGAAATACTCGTCTATCGAACCTGTATAAACCACTTTCTCTGCCAATGCAGCAAGCGTCTGCTTCTGCGTCAGATAGTCCGTGTTGAGGCGGATGTCGCAGCCTGCTAACAGTTTGTTAATAAGCAGGTTGTATCCTCCTACGGGGATGCCTTGATAGGGGTCGTTGAAGTAGTTGTTGTCGAATACCATACGCACGGGCAGACGACGGATGATGAATGCGGGCAATTCCGTGCAGGGGCGTCCCCACTGCTTCTCGGTGTAGCCCTTGATTAGTCGTTCGTAGATGTCTTTCCCTACCAAAGTAAGTGCCTGCTCTTCAAGATTCTTGGGTTCGCGACCGTTGAGGGCAGCCAATGCTTCGGCGCGTTGCTCGTCTATCTTCGCCTGTGCTTGGGCGGGCGTAACGACGCCCCACATCTCGGCAAAGGTATTCATATTGAAGGGCAGATTATACAGTCGCCCTTGATAGTTGGCGATGGGAGAATTGGTATAGCGGTTGAACTCCACCAACGAATTGACAAACTGCCACACTCGGCGGTTGTCGGTATGGAAGATGTGCGCGCCGTATTTGTGGACATGAATGCCCTCTATCTCCTCGCAATAGATGTTCCCCCCAAGATGTGCGCGGCGGTCAACGACCAAGACACGCTTTCCCGCCTGGCGTGCGCGGTAAGCGATAGTGGCTCCAAACAAGCCGGCTCCGACGATGAGATAATCATACTGTTTCATACTTTGGGACATGGTGTTATATGAATCGGGTGTGGTAAGTCTTTTGGGGTGTTATAAATGGCTTTTGCTTACGGTAGTCTTTCGGGAATCACCTATGAATCACCTAAGAATCACATAAGAATAACATAAGAATAACATATACCTATCCCGAGGCTGTCTCGGTGCTTATCGGCGGAACAAACGGACATACAACCAACGCATGACGACATCCAACAGATGGTTGAAGCGTTCCAAGCAGGGCGACCAACGGCGGTGGTGGCGGTGCCAGTAGGCGATGTAGTCTATGCGGAGCAGTTTGTTCACGGGATAGAGGTGGGGGTGCAAGTCTAACTCCGTGCAGATGTCCGTCAGTTTGTCGTCCAGTCGCTGCAAGTCTGCGGCACGGAAATCGCTGCGCGGCATGTCGAAGAGGTAGAGTTGGTAGAGAATACGCATACGGTTCTCAAAGTACTGCTTCATAAAAGCGGCACGGATAGGCGTGAGTTCCCCGCGATGCGCACGGTAGTAGTCCAACATGCGGTCGGTTACTTTCTCTATCTGTGGCAAAGATTTTATCAGCACTTCAGGCGCCATAGTCTGCCCCGCACGGTCGAGGTTGTACTGATAGACATTGAGATTCAGGAAGAGAATCGTCTGCGCATAAAAGACAGGCAGCGACGACCACTCCGTGTCGGTATAGGAAATGCCCTCCGTTTGGCGGTAGCCGATGCGGCGAAGGAGTTCGGTACGATAGGTAAGGGCGTGCATAAGAAAGAAACGGATATACTTGTCTTTCAATACATTATCCAAGTCGTACACCTGTCCGTAGGTATAGGGCTCGCGCCCCATGGTGTTGTAGCGCACCACCTCGCGGCTGCCGTTGGCCCCGAGTTGCGTGAAGTGCGTGATGACCATATCGGCATCCTGCTTCTCGAGGCAGCACAACATCTCGTCCAGTGCCGTGGTGTCGAACCAATCGTCGGAGTCCAAGACCTTGACATACTTGCCCTCGGCGAGCGGAAGAGCCGCATTGATAGTGGAGCCGTAGTTGCCGTTGGGCTTGTCTATCACGCGCACGACATCGGGGTACTGCGCCTCGTACTGATGCCCCACCGCAGAGGAGTCGTCCTTACTGCCGTCGTTGACGACAAGAACATCCAGCAGGTCGGCGTGCTGCGCAGCGACCAAGGATTCCAGACAACGCGGCAGGAGGGCTGCCATATTGTAGGTGGGGATGATTATGGAGAGAAGTTTCATGGTATTATTACAAGTCCTCTACATTCAAATGTAGAATATGCTCCCATATTGTGTCGTGCGCATTCGGTGCGGGGGTGTACTTGTAGGTGAGTTTATGCACCGAACACGGATGTACAAGAACTTGCCACAATTCATCGGAATAGGGAAAATCAAAATACTTCCACATTACAAAGTGCTTTTGAGCACAATGGTATTCCATAAAATCAGAATGGTCTTTTGCCTGCGGATTGTGCGTTAGCAACAAATAGAGAAACAGATGAAAACAGAAATAGTCTATCAAGGTATCCTCTCTTTCCCAATATGCATACAGCAAATCTAACAGACGCTGCCAAACAGGGTGTCCCTTTGTTCCGGACAGAAGCCAACTCGATCCGGTAGTAGGGCGAGGCACATCATCCCAAGTCGTATTCTTGTAGAAAAAGAATGCACTGTGGGTAATATATGGGGGCAGCGGTGCGGTGAGCAATACCGTACTATCAATCCAAATACCGCCATACTTCACCAGCAATGCCAATCGCAAGATGTCAGAGAAATGTATGCGAGAGATAATCCCCTCGTTATATTTTCGAATAATATGCTCGGGCAAGGTGACATACTCGCTGAAATTCTCATTCGTAATGAGGTGAATAGGTCTGTCTGCACAGAACTTGCGTACGGAGGCATTGCAGACTTGTACAATCTGCGGTGCATTCTCCATACCTTGCAACCAGCAGACCCAAACAGGAGCGTTCGGCTCGAGTTGGATAGAGGTATCTACAGGGGGAAGCGGAGAAAGAATCAAGTCTCGATATGCCTTATTCTTATAAAGTGTTCGAGCATGACGAATAGCAGGTTCGCACAGTAGTGATACTG
>CAVFIY010000178.1:0-4849 GCA_963622435.1 Bacteroides uniformis
TATCGATAGTCTAAAGAAAGAGCGCAAAGTTGATTTTGACTTGTTAGGAAATCCTTTGTTGGATGAATATAGTGCAGCCAAAGAGGATGAACTGAAAGAAAAAAATAATGTATCGGGGTATAAGAAAGGCGCACCACGAAGAAAGAATATAGACACCGAAACTTATAGCCTAATCAATAACGATGTCGTCAATTGGGCGGACATCTCTTCCGAGTGGCAACAGCCGCACCCCTCGCAAATGACTTTTGTCGATTTGTTTTGTGGGGCGGGCGGATTGAGCAAAGGGCTTGAAATGGCAGGGTTGCATGGCGTCTGCGGTCTTGATTTCTTCAAAGAGGCGGGGCAGACCTACCAACGCAATTTCCACCATCCGTTTGTCTTTGGCGACATCACATTGCAAGAGAGTAAAGACAAGTTCTACGCCACCGTTAAGGAGCAATTGGCGGGCAGACACCTCAATATCGTTGCAGGTGGTTTCCCTTGCCAAGGATTTTCTATGGCGGGTAACCGAATAGTGGACGACCCCCGCAACTCTCTGTATAAGGAAATGCTTGAGATAGTTCGAAACCTGCAACCCGATTTTGTTATTTGCGAGAATGTGAAAGGATTGCGCAGTATGCTCAATGGAGCCGTAGAGCGCAAAATCATAGAGGACTACAAAGCGATAGGCTACGAAATGAATGTAACCACTCTTTGTGCCGCCGACTACTATACGCCGCAGAAGCGTGAGCGTGTCATATTTATCGGTAATCGTATGGGGCTGAAGAACTATCACCCGCAGCCTATACTTTCTCCCGACCGGTATGTCACAACGGGACAAGCCATCGCCGACTTAATCAACCACCCCGAAGACGCTGCTTTTAACCATGTGCCGACCAAGCACTCGCCCGAAATGGAAAAGCGAATCATCGAGTGTCCCGAAGGGCAAAGTCTGTATAAGGGCTATTCCGATGCGTGGAAAAAGTGTCCTTGGAACGAAGCGTCTTGCACTATCAAAGAGAACCACGGCGGTGTGAATATCCACCCCAAATTGCCGCGTGTACTTACCGCTCGAGAAATGGCACGCTTGCAGTCTTTTCCTGATGATTTTATCTTTGAGGGCAAGAAGAACAAGCAGTTGGTGCAGATAGGCAATGCCGTACCGTGCTTGTTGGGTAAAGCGATAGGTCTTGCCGTCCGCTACTCTGCCGGCGACCTCCCTAATGCCTAATTCCCCCGTTCCCCTGTTAGATGTTAGCCCGCTGCGCCCCCCCCCTCCGTTCCCAATTCGGTAGCCGTTGGCTACCGAATTACAAGCCGCAGATAATGAACCATAAACAAATCGCCGGCCGTCGGCTGGCGATTTGTATTTGTGGCATCTCCGCTTCGGCATATTAATTCGTATTGTTAACTGGAATCATGTCAATATGCGTAGCGTCCGTTCACAAAACGCAACGCCACTAACGCACGCAGTGCGAAAATACACGAAGCGAAAATACGCACGCAGTGCGAACATACGCGTCAGCGAAGCCACGCACGCAGTGCGAAATGGTTAATTCCTAATGCTCTTTCGGATGATTTTGCGGATGCTCTCTTCGGAGAGTTGGTATTGCTCACCGATGTGGGCATAGAGCAACATCGTGGGCATCGTGCCATACAATTGACGAAAAAGACTTTCGATGGCGTTGTTCCGGGTTTTGAAAAGAATGTTCATTGATTGTTTTGTTTTAGACCGCTCACTGCGTTCGCTGTTAGACCGCCTTACGGCTGTTAGACCGCTGCGCTGTTAGACCGTTTCACTGTTAGATGTTAGACCGCCTTACGGCTGTTAGACCGTTCCTGCGGGACTGTTAGATGTTAGACCGCCTTACGGCTGTTAGACCGTCCCTGCGGGACTGTTAGACCGTTTCACTGTTAGACCGTCCCTGCGGGACTGTTAGAAGTTAGACCGTGCGCTTACCGCCGCTTGGGGGCGTGGGTGTCCCCACCCGCGACGGCTCGTCAGAGCCGGTTGACTATGCTGTGCCGAGTCCACTTTGTGCCGCTTCTGCGCTATTAGTCCTATTAGACTTATTCGCCTAATTGCCCCAAGGTCAATTCCCCTGCATGTTAATTCCTAATTCCTAATTGGTAACATCTCCCTGTGGTTACCCTGATGTTACCCTGTGGTTAAGCCTTTCCACATACAGGTAGGGCAAGCGGGTAGGTCGGGCAGACCGGCAGCACTGGCAGCACCGGCAGGTAAATTCCTATATTATTATATATACCACATTATGTTCAACCTATATATAGAATTCTGCTGCCAGTGCTGCCGGTGCTGCCGGTGCAGTGGTTTCTATACATTGTGTTCCAAACGCTGTAATTCATCTGTATTTCGTTGATATACAATCCATCCGCGGAGTCCTTGTTGCCCTCGTCTGACTTTTTGAAATCCCATCTGTGTCAGTAACATCCCGAGTCGATTGAGTGCCATAGGTCGTTTTATTGACCCATAATCGACCAAAATTTGACTTATTTGTGCGGTTGTAAGGAACTTGACTTGCCCGCTAACCGAATGGCTTGCTGTCCCCGGCGACACGCCGGTCTCGGCGGGAATATCAAACAGCACCGGCAGCAGTTGTTCTTCGCTTTCGCAGGCGCGGAAATCGCTGTTTTGTGCTTCTATTTGCGCTATCTCCTCTTGTTCGAACCAGTAGGGGTGGTGCAACTCCTCGAGCATGTAACGGGCTTGTGCGTAGAGCCGCCCGTAGGGGAAGAGGGGCATGATGAAGAACGGGTTGTCGATGTTCTCCACCTCGAATGCGAGCCACCGTCGGTTGCCCGTGATGTCCGATAGGAACTCTTTTTTGTTGCCGCTGGCGCAGAACGAGGCGAGGCGCAGGCGACGCTCTTTGAGGCGGTTGTACGAACTCCGCTCGTTGATGTCGGTGGCGGTGATGAGGGACTTCATCTTGTTCAGTTCGCGGGGTGTCATGGCGTCTATCTCGTCGAGGTTGATAAGTCCGAACTCGGCGAGACGCAGGCGGTCATCTTTGTCGAACACGCCGTTGAACTTACTGCCGAAATGGCGCAGTTCGGGCGGCAGGAGGCGTTCGAGCCAGGTTGTCTTGTATATACCCTGCTTGCCTATGAGGACAAGCACTTGCTGATTGACCGCATCGTCTTCGAGCCAGCAGGCGACCATGGCGAGGAACCACCGTTTGAAGCACTCTTGCCACCACTCGTTGCGGGCTGTGTCGGTCAGGTGAACCATATCCGAGAGGTTACGGATGAAGTTCGGTTCTCGGTGCGGGTCGTAGGGCTTTTGGGCATAGACAAAGTCCCGCAGGGGGTTAATCTGCGGCAGGGCGTGTGAGTTCAGCACGGTGTATATCTCCTTGTCCGTAACACTCACGCCCGTCTCCGCCGCACACGCACAGACCATATCGTTTATATCCCTGTCGGTTATGTCCCGCCACTTATGACCCTTCCCCTCAAAGCCCCCTCCCCCTGCCCCCTCCCCTTCGGAGGGGAGGGGGAGGTCGCAGTCGGGAGGAGGAAGAACTACCTGTATTTTCTGTCGAATGGTATCGACGCGTAGTCGTTGCCCTTGTAAGTAGTTTTCTTGCAACCAATCAGCAGCCACTTGCTGCCGATTGGTGTCTTGTTTTTTTTCTTTCTTCTTTGCCATACGCTGCTATTAATTCTTAATTCATAATTCTTAATTCATAATTCAACTTACCCCGCGTAGTCGTTGTCCTTGTAGGTAGTTTTCTTGCAACCAATCGGCAGCCACTTGCTGCCGATTGGTGTCTTGTTTTTTCTCTTTCTTCTTTGCCATAATAATGAATTTGTAATGTTAGACCGCCTTACGGCTGTTAGACCGTCCCTTGCGGGACTGTTGGAAGTTAGACCGCTGCGTTTACCGCTGCCTGGGGGCGTGGGTGTCCTCACCCGCGGCGGTTTGGAACAAACCGTTTGACCATACTGTGCCATTGTGCATTTAGCATTGTGAATTGTGCGTTTACCGCAGCCCGGGGGCGTGGGTGTCCTCACCCGCGACGGCTCGTCAGAGCCGGTTGACCATGCTGTGTGGGATTTCACTGTGTACCGGTTCTGCGCTATTAGACCAATTGGACTAATTAGTCCTATTAGACTTATTCGCCCCATAGGAGTCAAGGTCAATTCCCACGCAATTCCTAATTCCTAATTCCTAATTCCCCCGCGTAATAGAAACATAGGAATAGGAAGTCCCTCATGCGGCGTGTTGTTCCGCTGTGCAGCCAGTAGAGGCGATAGGCTTCGCGTAGGATAGGGTCGTTGTACACCAGGTGAACGGCTTTGGCACAGTCACCGAACTTGCAGAGATTCACCGCCTGCCGCGGCGAAATAAAAGTTGTTTTAGTCATAATGTTATTTCGATGAGGGTTTTGCTCATCGACGGCAAAGGTACACCTATAGATACGAGGTGCATAAGGTGCGTAATAGTTACACACCTGACTAAGCACTGCCGTATCGGCGGCAGGGTACTGCTAATGGGAGTTGGAGAGGATAGAAGAAAAACACAGGTGTGTAATTATTTCTTGAATTACACACCTGCGATGGTGGCGTGTCGCCACGGACAATAAATAATGCACAATGGTGGCGTGTTGCCACGGACAATTCTTAATTCTTAAATTCCCCCGTCTTGTTCTTTATTTCGTAGAACTCATTCTTACCATAGTCATCATCGCGTAAGTAATCTGTCCAGCGGTTGGTAAGTGCCTGCTGTTGGACGGAGGATTCAAGCCCGCAGTCGTCGGTTAGAAAACGGTATATGGCGGCAGTAGGTGTCTTGCGAGGTATCATCTCTTTGTATCGCCAGTAGCGTACAAACCCCACTACATAGCGA
>CAVFIY010000179.1:0-4820 GCA_963622435.1 Bacteroides uniformis
GTCAAACGGTTTGTTCCAAACCGTCGCGGGTGGGGACACCCACGCCCCCAGGCGGCCGGATGTGCTGCTTTCTAGTTTAATCTAGGGGGGGGGAGAAAGAGAGAGAGAAAGAAAGAAAGAAAAAAAGAGAGAGGGATGGCGGTTATTTGCCGATGCAGAAATGGGCGAAGATGTTGTGGAGGACTTCGTCCGAGGTGATTTGACCTGTAATCTCACCCAGAGCAGTGAGGCAGTCCTGCAAGTCCATACTTAAGAACTCACCCGACACCTGTGTACGCAGCCCCTGTTGCACTTGGCGAATGGCAGCCAAGGCACGGCAAAGTGCCTCATAATGGCGAGCATTGCTAATCATTACCCCATCCGTATGGAGCATTGCTGCCGCTGCGGCAGATAACGCTTCACGCAACGGCTCTACATTGCCCGATTTAGCAGAGAGAGGGATGTAGGTAGGGGCAGAGGGGTGGTCTTGGGGCTGATTGCTTTGAGAAGGAGTAAGATTAGCAGTAGAACAGGTGGAGTCCTCTGCGGGGACAGAGGGTATAGCGGGACAGAGGTCGGCTTTGTTCCAAATGCGGAGGAGGGTCTTGCTGCCAGTGTTGCTGTTTATATCGGTGGCACAGTTGCTGCGGAAGTCTATGGGGTGCGGGTCGGTGGCGTCCACTACCTCGATGACGATTTGGGCGTGTGCGACGGCTTGGCGGCTGCGCTCTATGCCCAGTTGCTCCAGGCGGTCTTCGGTCTCCCGAATACCCGCCGTATCAATCAAACGGAACAGCACCCCGTTGATAAGCAGCGTGTCCTCGACCGTATCGCGCGTCGTACCCCGGATGTCGCTCACTATGGCACGCTCCTCGCCCAACAGGGCATTGAGCAGCGTGGATTTGCCCGCATTGGGCGCACCCACTATCGCCACGGGGACACCGTTGCGGATAGCATTGCCCGTGCGGAACGAGTCGGTCAGGCTGTGGAGTTTGCGCTCCACCTCGTCCGCCAGTTGGCACAGTGCGCCACGGTCGGCGAACTCCAGTTCCTCGTGGTCGGCAAAGTCCAGTTCGAGTTCTATCAGCGAAGTGAACTGCAGCAGTTGCTCCCGCAGTGCGCACAGTTCGGACGACACGCTGCCCCGCAACTGGCTGAATGCCAGGTCTTTCTCGGCACGAGAGCGGGCTGCAATCAAGTCCGCCACCGCCTCTGCCTCAGTCAAGTCCATTCTGCCGTTGAGGAACGCACGCTGCGTGAACTCGCCCGCACGCGCCGCCCTACAGCCTGCGTCGATAAGCGCTTGGAGCAGTGCCTGTTGGATATACAGACTGCCGTGGCAGCCTATCTCGACCACCTCCTCGCCCGTGAACGAATGGGGCGCACGGAAGACCGTTGCCACCACCTCGTCGATCGTCTCGTCGCCCGCAACAATGTCGCCCAGGTGCGCCGTATGGGAGCGTGCCTCCGAGAGCGGGTGTTTGCCGCGGAAGAGGGTATCGACAATGGCAATCGCCGCAGCACCGCTCACGCGCACCACGGCGATACCGCCACACCCTGCGGGCGTGGACACGGCACAGATAGTATCTGTATTCAACGGGGAGGCGGGCATGGCTTTAGATACGCTCCAAGTTCGAGAGGCGGAGCCAGCCTTGGTTGTTGCCCACACGGATGTTGCACCAGTCGCCGAGCGTCTCACGAATGGTCACTTTCGTACCCTCATGGACGGTGAAGAGGTCGGTTCCCGAACGGTCGGGCGAGGACTTGACATTGACTATTCCTTGCGTGATGATTGCCTCGGCACGGACTGCATCGCGATGATGCAAAGAGCCCGCATTGACACCGCTCACTATACATACCGCAAGCAGCACGCACGCCACATAGAACGCCGTCTTGCGCAGCCACACCGTGCGGCTCAACAAGAAGAGCAGCAGAC
The DNA here is from genome assembly GCA_963622435.1 of Bacteroides uniformis. Lineage (GTDB taxonomy): Bacteria > Bacteroidota > Bacteroidia > Bacteroidales > Paludibacteraceae > Colicola. The sequence goes on from CAVFIY010000179.1 coordinate 1,916, forward strand.
CGACCAGCGTAACGACAAACGCTGCCACGGAAAGCCACAGCCAGACTTGCTCGGTGAGGCTGTTACGGATAGCCTTTGCCCAGTTGCTGATAAAGAACGACTGGGTGTCGGCGATATTGTCCGTAATGCGGGATTGAGCGAACTCGAGGTTGTGCTTGGCGTCGGAATAGGCGGGGCGCAAACGCAATGCTCGCTCGTAAGCAAGGATAGATTGCGCCAACTCGCCCTGCTTGAAATAGGCGTTGCCAAGGTTGTAATAGACCACGGCAAAGTCCTTGCTCAGCGTTCCTTCGGGAATGGTAAGGGATTGTTGGTAGCACTGCACGGCATCGGCATAGTTGCCGGCGGCATACTGCTCGTTGCCCGCCTGCCACGCGGCAAAGGAACTATCTTGGGCGGCGAGGGGCGTTGCTAGGAGCAGCCCCGTGGCGCAACACAGTATCGAAAGTATTTTTCTCATATATCGGGTTCTTCTAAGTTAGTGAATGACAGAGGATTGCTCCTCTTTTTACAAAGCACGGATGCCTCTTTAGAGTTTCTCGCTCTCGAGGTGGTCGATCAGTTGGCTCGTGGCCTTATACAAATCCGCCATAGCGTGGTCGGTGGAGGGCGCATAGCGAGCGAACTCGGCGGTGGAAAGCACCTCGTTGACCTCGGCAATCAGCGTGTCCGCCACGCCCTTGCCACGCAAGATGGCGGAGATGTTGTCCTTATTGAGGTCAGCGGTCGGAATGCTCAAGCGGTCGCTCAAGTACTGCCAAGCCGCACGCTCGATTTCCTCGTAGAACGCCTCTTTCTTATTCTCCTGCAGCAACTTATCCGCTGCACGCAGACGCTTCTGCGCCACCTTGTTGGCACGCTTGTAGCGGACACGGGTGGCGTCGGCGTTCTCCCGAATCTGCTTGTGGAAGACAATGAACAGCACGACGGCTATGGCCAGCGGCACGAGGTAGAGCAACCAGAACTCAAGCGAGCCGTAGGTGATAAGCGACGGCTTGGCGGGAGTCAGCGACGAGGTGTTGGTATTGATATAGCGGATGTCGGAACCTAACTGCTTGATGTCCTCCTTATTGACATAATTGGTCGGAGCGTTGCTCGACGTTGCCGACTCGCCCGCACCCTTCTTGACATGAATGGTGTATTCGGGCGTGGTAAGGGTCTTGTAGGTGTCGCTCTCGGTATCGAAATAGGAGAAAGCGACCGACGGCACGGTATAGTCGCCCGATGCACGGGGAATGGCAAGGTACTCAATGGACTTGGTGCCGCTGACACCCGCTGCGGTGGTCTTGAAATTGTTGGTCACCTTGGGGTCGTACGGCTCGAAGCCCTCGGGCCAATCGACCGACGGGGTCTTGAGCAGTTTCATATTGCCCGTACCCGAGATGTCGAGGCGAATGGTGACGGCATCGTTGGTCTCGACCTCGGTCTGCGAGATAGAGGGCGATAGGGTGAAATGCCCCACCCCACCCGAGAAGCCCGCCGGCTTGCCCGACGGGAGGGACTCGACATGGATGGTCACGCCCGGCGCCTTGATAGCACGGGTGACATTGGTATAGGTGCCAAAGAAATCGTCGAAGATACTACGCACCTGCGCGCGCGTCTGCACCCGCAAGACCGCCTCGAAGGATGCCGGGTCAATCTGAATATCGCCAGAATGCTGCGGGTAGAGCAGCGTGCGGTAGAGCGTCGCCGTCTGGTAGTTGCGGCCATTGTAATGCTCCAACTCGGTCTGAATCTCGCCCTGCTCGAGGTCCTGCTTGAGGAAGCCCGTGAACTCGGGAATCTTGGTATTGTTGGTGAACTGCGCCACATCGACGCCCGCAAAATAGAGTTTGTAACTCAAGAGGATTGCCTCCTGCTCGTGGACACGCGTCTTGCTGACTATTGTACGAATAAACAGGTTCTCGCTGCTGACGGAGGCGTTGCTGCTATTGTCGCTCTGCCGGGACTGCTGTTGTGCGCCCGACTGACGGCTCGAGGGCTGCTGCGATTGGGCTGCCGGCTGCTCGTCCTCGGGAAGGACGGTGATACGCACGCCGTTAGAGGTATAGGTGGTGCCGCTGACACGAATGCTTGCGGGGGCGATGGTGAATGTGCCCTCGCGCTGCGCCATGAGCGTATAGGTATAGGTCTGTTGGAACGAGGAAGTGCGCTTGCCGTTGACAAACGAAGTGGAAGACGAGGTGGACTGGTAGGGACCCGCCAACACATCGAAATCCGTTATCTCGGCTATCTGCAAATCACGGCTGCGCTGATTGACCGAATAGGTCAGTTGGAACGGACGCCCCACAATGACCTGCGACGGGGCGGAGGCACGAAACTCCACATCGTCTGCCCACACAGCACCTGCTATGCACAAAAAGCAAAGCAGGGAGGCAATGCGTAAATTGGTAAATTTGTAGATTTGTAAATTAGGCATAGTAAGTATCTGTTTTAGGGGGGGGTATGGAATAGAGGCGAAAAATGGTCAAACGGTTTGTTCCAAACCGCCGCGGGTGAGGACACCCACGCCCCCAGGTAGCGGTTATCTTTGTAATCCCCCTCCTTTGGAGGGGTGAGGGGAGGTCTTACCACTCTTTCTCCACACGGCGCTTCTGACCTTGGGAACGCTGCATCTTTTCTTGCGTCTGCTGCTCGTCCTGCTCGAGGGCTTGCAGAATCTGCTCCGCCGTCTCCTTATCCATCTTGGAGTCGTCTTGCTGCTCCTGCCGGTCTTGCTGCTGCTGTTCCTGTTGATCTTGTTGGCTCTGTTGGTCTTGCTGCTGTTGGTCGTCCTTATTTTGGTCTTGATTCTTCTGCTGTTGGTCTTGGTTCTGCTTGTCCTGATTCCGGTCTTGGTTCTGCTGCTGTTGCTGTTGCTGCTGCAGCATCTGCATCGCCTTTACCAAATTGTAGCGGGTGTCGT
>CAVFIY010000180.1:0-4809 GCA_963622435.1 Bacteroides uniformis
GAATACCAAACTGTCGAACTACAAAGTGGCAGGCGAGTCCGGCTTTGTGGCAACCATTATCGGGCGTGTGAGATGTAATCAGACAACGATAGATAATTGTACGATAGGGGACGGCAATGAGATTGATGCATACTATGCAACGCGTCGTGGAGCGGCTTCGATTGACGGAATAGCCGCTGTGAACGCGGACGATGGTAAATTGTTGAAAATCGTGGTAACAGGTAGTTTATCAGATGATAAAATTAAAAAGCAAGAAGTGAAATAACACAGTAATACCTCTCGCTTGCCTATATGGAGGCGAATGAGCAAATAGGAAAGAGGCTGTCTAACAACGGGTTAGGCAGCCTCTTTTTGTTGTGTAGGGCTGTTGCTAATTAGGAATTAGGAGTTAGGAATTAGGAATTAAGAATTAAGAATTAAGAATGGAACAGAGTAGGGGCAACCGGTTTGTTCCAAACCGCCGCGGGTGGGGACACCCACGCCCCCAGGCAGCGGATGGTTGGGGCTAGGTGGCTGACAAAAAGATACCCCTATTCCTTTTACCGTAACAGTAGTAATTGTAAGTTGCTAATTGGTTTTCTTGTGATTGTTATTTGGTTACACGCGTATGCGCACGCGTAAGAGAATAAGGAAAAACGGCATAGAGGGGCTTTTTGTGCCATATGCGGGCTTTTCTGTCTGCTACCGACATTTCTTTTGGTGTGATTTTTCTGTGCAAAAAACGGCGCATAAATTTGGATATTCAAAAAAAATGTAGTATCTTTGCAGGAAATTTGGTAGGTGCAAAAATACGCGATAGCAACTATACGCTTTAGCAAGTATACGCAAGGCAAGAATACGCGTTAGCGAAGATACGCAAGGCGAAAATACGCTTTAGCAAAGATACGCGCTAGCAAAGATACGCGCTAGCGAAGATACGCTTTAGCAAACATACGCGCTAGCGAAGATACGCACGGAGTGCGAACACACGCACAAAGTGCGAAAATACGCATCAGCGAAAATACGCACAAAGTGCGACAAAAAAATATACAAATGATAGACAACGACAGAATTATTCCTGTGAAGATTGACGAGGAGATGCGAACCTCGTATATCGATTACTCGATGAGCGTTATTGTGAGCCGTGCGCTGCCCGATGTGCGCGACGGCTTCAAACCTGTTCACCGCCGTGTGCTGTTCGGAATGAACGAACTGGGCAACACGAGCGACAAGCCGACAAAGAAATCCGCGCGTATCGTGGGTGAGGTAATGGGTAAGTATCACCCCCACGGCGACAGCAGTATCTACGGCACTTTGGTGCGTATGGCACAGCCGTGGAATATGCGTTATATCCTCGTGGACGGGCAGGGAAACTTCGGCTCGGTGGACGGCGACGGTGCTGCCGCTATGCGTTATACCGAGGCACGATTGAGCAAACTGGCGGAGGAGATGCTTCGCGATATAGATAAGGATACGGTGGATATGCAGCCGAACTTCGACAACACGCTCAAAGAGCCGGTTGTGCTGCCGTGCCGTTTCCCGAACCTGCTGGTGAACGGGGCAAGCGGTATCGCCGTAGGTATGGCAACCAATATGCCGACCCACAACCTGGGCGAGGTGATTGACGGCTGCACGGCGTATATCCGTAACATCGAAGATCGCCTGCAAAACCCTGAGGTAGAGGAGATTACGGTGGCTGACTTGATGGAATATATCAAGGCACCGGACTTCCCGACGGGGGGTACGATATACGGCTATCAGGGGGTACGCGATGCGTTCGAGACGGGGCGCGGGCGTATCATTATCCGCTCCAACGCAGACATCGAGACAGAGGAGAACGGGCGAGAGAAAATCATCATCACGGAGTTGCCGTTCGGCGTAGTGAAGTCCGACTTGGTGAAGAACATCGCCGACCTCGTGAGCGACAAGAAGATAGAGGGTATCTCCGAAATAAGCGACCAGTCGAAACGCGATATTCGTATCGTGATTGAGATTAAGCGCGACGCCAATGCGCAGGTGGTACTCAATAAGTTATACAAATACACGGCACTCCAGTCGAGTTTCGCGGTGAACAATATCGCCCTTGTGAAAGGACGCCCAGTACTGCTGAATCTCAAGCAGTTAGTGGCGAACTTCATCGAGCACCGTATGGAGGTTGTTACCCGCCGTACCCGTTTCGAACTGCGCCAAGCCGAAGAGCGTGCGCATATCGTCAAGGGGTTGATTATCGCGGTGGACAACATCGACGAGGTGGTGCATATCATTCGCGGCAGCCGTACGCCCGCCGAGGCACAGACCAACTTGGAGCAGCGTTTCCAACTCGATAACAAACAGTCGAAAGCCATTGTGGATATGCGCTTGAGCGCACTCACGGGACTGAAGATCGACGAGTTGCGAGCAGAGTACGCCGAGTTGGAGAAGTTGATTCAACACCTCACCGACCTGCTGAACAACGAGTCGCTGCGCTACGATGTCATCAAAGACGAACTGCAGGAGATTAAAGACAAGTACGCCGACGAGCGCCGCACGCAGATTGTGAAGATGGCGACCGAGTTCAACCCCGAGGATATGTTTGCCGACGACGATATGGTGATTACCATTTCGCACCTCGGTTATATCAAACGCACCCCGCTGGCAGAGTTCCGTTCGCAGGCGCGTGGCGGTATCGGGTCAAAAGCATCGGCTTCACGCGACCAAGACTTTATAGAGTATGTACACCAGGCCTCGATGCACTCCACGATGATGTTCTTCACCGAAATGGGGCGGCTCTACTGGCTGAAAGTATATGAGATTCCCGAGGGCAACAAACAGTCCAAAGGGCGTGCTATTCAGAACATTATCAACCTGCAGAAGGGCGACAAAGTCTGCACCTTTATTAATGTCAAGGGCTTGAACGATGCCGAATATGTGAACAAGCATTACCTCATCTTCGCCACCAAGAACGGACTGATGAAGAAGACCACGCTCGAGGCATACAGCCACCCGCGTACGAACGGTATCATCGCACTCGGTCTGCGCGAAGGCGACCAACTGATAGGCGTAACGCTGACCGACGGCGAGAGCGAAATGCTGATTGCTTCGTACAACGGTAAAGTTGTGCGCTTCCCCGAGAACAGCGTGCGTCCGATGGGGCGTGGCGCAAGCGGCGTGCGTGCTATCACCCTCGAAGAGGACGGTCAAGACCACGCAATTGGTATGATTTGTGTGGAGAAGAATTCAGACAAGACCGTGCTTGTCATCTCCGACAAGGGCTTCGGCAAGCGTACCGCCCTCGACGACGAGAACGGCGAACCGATCTATCGTATCACGAACCGTGGCGGTAAGGGCGTGAAGACCATGAACCTGACCGACAAGACGGGACCGCTGGTAGGTATCAACGCCGTGACGGACAACGACGACCTGATGTTGATTACCAAATCGGGTACGGCTATCCGTATGGCGATAGACACCATTCGCGTAATGGGGCGTGCTACACAAGGCGTGAAACTGATTGAATTACAGAAGCGTAACGACACCCTGATGTCCGGCTGTATTGTTCCCAAAGAGGAAGAAAGCACCGAGCAGAGCGAGGGCGAAGAGACGACGGACAACGAATCGACAACCACAACCGAAATAAACAACGAAAATCAAGAATAAGATGAAAAAGTCTTTATTTTTGGCAGCACTGGTGCTTGTGAGCGCAGGCTGCTTCGCACAAAAAGCCAATGTGAAAAAGGCAAAGAATTTAGTACTACAAGAAACACCGGACTACACAAGCGCACAAGCCGCTATCAATGAGGCGCTTAGCAATCCAGAGACTGCCAACCTGCCCGAGACTTGGTATGTTGCCGGACTGATTGGCTACCAACGCGACCAACAGGCGTCGGCAGAGGCAATACTCGGCAAGGCGGTGGATTGGGCGAAAGTAGGTCCCGAGTTGTCTGCCAGTTACGACTATTGGGTAAAGGCTGCCGAACTGGCTTCGGCAACTACGCTCGACAAGAAAGGTCGTGAGGTGCTGACCGACAAGAAAACCCTTGCCAATGTGCAGAAGAAATTGTCGGAGTACTATAAGAGTCAAGACTTTGTGAAATACGGTATTGCGCTCAACGAGCAACGCGACTTCGCTAATGCGTACTACGCTTTCGACAAGCACTTGTCTATCCCCAACCTCGCATTCATGCAGGACGAGAAACTGCAGAAAGAGATGCCCAAGGACAGCATTTACGAGCAGTATCACTACTACGAGGCTATCTTTGCCGTACAGGCAGAGATGCACCCGCAGGCCATCAAGATTCTCGAAGAGATGAAGGACGGCAACTACGAGGCAGTGTCTGTCAATCAGTTCCTCTATCAGGAGTACAAGGCACAAGAGGATACCGCAAACTATGTACGCGTGCTGCAAGACGCTGTGGAGCGTTTCCCGCAAGAGCCGTGGTTCCTGCAGAACCTTATCAACCACTACATCTTCTCCGGGCAGACCACCGAGGCGATTGCGTTCCTCGACAAAGCCATTGAGCGTGAACCGAATGTGGCTCAGTATCACTTGATTAAGGGTAACTTGGACGAGAATCAGGGCAACTACGAGGCGGCTTTGGCAGACTTCGACAAAGCACTCGCTATCGACCCGACTATGGCAGATGCAGAGGCAGGCAAAGGGCGTGTATATTATAATCAAGGTGTGAAAATGAACGAAGACGCAGCGTATATCTCGGACGGAAAGGCATACAAGCAAGCCCTCGTGGATATGAACGCGATGTTCAAGAAATCGTTGCCGTACTTTGAGAAAGCACACGAACTTGACCCCGAGAACCGCGACTATATGATTACCCTTCGTACGCTCTACTACCG
>CAVFIY010000181.1:0-4789 GCA_963622435.1 Bacteroides uniformis
CTACAAGATTACATCCTCTTTTACCTATACGGTTAGTAAGCAAATGATGTACGACGCACAGTCGGGCGAACTGAACCGCACTTTCACAAGTTCGGATGCTATTACAATCAGCCCCGTAGAAGGCGTGAGTGTGATGAATGTGCTGCTCCTCAGCGAGACGGCTAAGGATCTAATCTATGTGGACTTCTATGTGCCGGAGGGCGTTACCACGCTCCCTGCAGGTGTTTATCCTATCGATAACTCCAAGGCAGCGAATACAGTCTATGCCTGCGACGGCGTGAAGGACGGTTCTCTCGCTCCCTCGTACTACGCCCACTTCAACGAGGAGGGCAAGGTAACAACCCCGTTCTACTTCTTCGAGAGTGGCACGGTCACGGTGGAGTACAACGGTAAGAATACGAAAATCACCGTCGAGGCAAAGAACTCCTACGAAGTACCCATCCGTATCGTCTATGATTCGTCGCTGACGGCAATAGAGAACACCACGGACGATGTCACCAAGGCAACCAAATACCTCCGCAACGGTCAACTCTATATCCGCACCGCCGACCACCTCTACGACGCCTCGGGTGCATTACTACGCTAACCCCCGTTCCCCAATACACAGAAAACACCCCCGCTTGACTTGGGTCAAGCGGGGGTGTTCCGTATAGTAGCCCCGGCAGTGTGCAGAATAGCCACCGACGGTGCGCCTTATTTCTTCTTCGCGACGACGGTCGTAACGGCGATAACAATCAGCACGATGCCGATAATGGAGCGGGTGGTGAGGTGTTCGCCGAAGACAAGCACGCCTATCAGCACCGCCGTAATGGGTTCCATTGCCCCGAGGATAGCCGTCTGCGTAGAGCCGATATACTGAATGGCAAGGGTGGTCAGCACGAGTGAGGCGGTGGTAGGCAGCAGAGCCGAACCGACGCTGTACCCCCAGTGCAGCCCCTCGGGGACGGCGATATGCCCTGCGCAGGCGAGTATGAGTGCCAGCAGCACCGTCCCAAAGAGGATGACATAGAAAGTAACTTTTGCAGATGCCAAGTGCGTGATATGCCCTTTGTTGATGAAGACAAGATAGACGGCGTAAGTCAGTGCGGAGAGGAGTGCCAGCACCAACCCCTGCCAACTCATCTTGACTTCCCCGTGCATTTCGCAGAGTACGCCTATCCCCACCGAGGCGAGTGCCAGACATCCCCATACCACCCACGACACCCGCTCACGAAAGACGGTTGCCATCAGCAGGGCGGTCATGATAGGATAGACAAAGAGTATCGTGCTGGCAAGCCCTGCGTCCATGTAGTTGTACGACATATAGAGGAAGAGCGACGACAGCGCCATCAGTGCGCCGAGTATCACGAGTTGCAACGCCTCGTCCTTGGTCAGTCGAAAATTGGCGTGCTGACACAGCACCAATACGCCCAGCATGGGAATACTCAAGACATACCGCCAGAAGATGACGGACAACGAGTCCATACCGTCTGCGAGTAGGGGAAGAGCAAAAAGGGGATTGAGTCCGTAGAGGGCGGCACCTATTATCCCCATCAGGTAGCCGACTGCTTTCGTCTGTTTCATAAGTCTTGTTCCGCTTTGCAGGCTGCACATCACAGGCGTTGCTCACTGGACATTTACTATATACTTACTAAGTACTTACTATGCATTTACTCTGCCTCGTAAGCACCGTCCCGCACGCCCTGCACAAAACGGCTGCAAAGGTACTCCCTTTTTGCGGATTGTGCAAGTGCATTCTGCTCTTTCTTCGGTGCGTAAGGGCGGCGTAGCGGGTTCGTGGGCGCAAAGAACAAGTACAAAAGGAGAAGTATCTCCTATAGATAATACACATCCCGCACTATCACACTTTCTCATAGTCCTCCCGCAATCCTATCACCAGCCTCTCACAATTCTCCCGCAATCCTCTTGCAATCCACTCGCAATCCACACACCATATCCCCTGCCCGAAAAGTGCTGCCTATCTCACAGAGAATGAAACGGATAGGGCGCGCGAACGACCTATCACCCAAAGAAAAAATCACAAAAAATGCAGGCAAAATTTGGCGGTATGGAAATAAAGTCGTACTTTTGCAGCAGAATAATTGGTCAACCAATTTAGCGCGAACCGCATAGGAAGAGCCATTCGACGCTCCTATCGCAAACAGAATCAGCGCAGTACACGAAACAATCAGCACCATGAAACGAACACCATACTCCCTAATCTCTCTATTTGAAGATAAGCAGTGCATAAAACACTTGCTTGCGTGTTGCGTGCTGCTGTGCCTCGCAGTGTCTGCCGTGGCGGAGGTATGTGTGCCGTTGCCCGTAGATGCAGCGGGCGGGTTCACACACGAGCAGCACAAACGGAATTATTACCAACTGTACAATGCGGGCATTGCTTACCAAGATACGCACGACGCAAAGTATGTACAGGAGATAGAAGAGATGTTGTTGGCGTATGCGGAGTTGTACCCTCAATTAGGCTTACACCCGTATGATAAATCGCCGGTGCCGGGAAAACTCTTTTGGCAGACCTTGAACGAGAGCGTTTGGCTGGTGCATACCGCACAGGCGTATGCAGCGGTGCGCAACCAAATAAGCAAAAAGAATCGCAAGAAGATAGAACACCAACTGTTCTACCCTATGGCGGACTTTATAGAGAACGGCACGGAGGACAACGATGCGAACTACCGTACATTCAACAAGATGCACAACCATGCGACCTGGGCGTGTACCGCTGTGGGGTTGATAGGGTATGCGATGGAAGATACCGTGCTTGTGAATAAAGCACTCTACGGAAGCCGAAAAGACGGCAGTGCGGGGTTCTTGCGCCAAATGGACGAGTTGTTCTCGCCAGATGGTTATTTCACGGAGGGGGCGTACTATCTGCGCTATGCCATTTGGCCCTTTATGCTATTCGCAGAAGCAATCGATGCGCATCAACCCGAATTGCGTATCTTTGCACGCCGCGACAGTATCTTGTTGAAAGCGGTGAACGCCCTTATCCAACAGTCGTACAACGGCGAAATCCTGCGTATGAATGACGCATTGCTCAAGACCTACGCCACGCAGGAGATAGTGGCGGCTGTCGATATAGCCTACCACGCAAGCCACAACCCCGAACTATTGGATATTGCCCGCCAACAAGGCGGTTTCCTAAAGACAGAGGCGGGGCGCGTGACGGCAGAGGCACTGCGGACGGAGACCATTGTGCCGTTCCGCTATGAGAACCGCTTGTTCCGCGACGGGGCAAAGGGAAAGCAAGGAGGCTTGGCACTGATGCGCTACGGGGGCAATAAGACGGGAATGCTGGTCACAATGAAAGCCACCTCCCACGGCTTAAGTCACGGGCATTACGACAAGTTGACATTGGCGCTGTACGACAACGGACATGAGATACTGACCGATTATGGTGCGGCTCGGTTCCTGAATATCGAATCGAAAAGCGGCGGTCGCTACACACGGGAGAATGAAACCTATAGCAAACAGACAGTGGCGCACAATACCTTGGTGGTGGACGAAACAACCGACTTCGGTGGCGACTACACCCTCTCAAGTTGCCATTCGCCCGTAATAACCCGTTGGGAAGATACCTTGGTGCAAGCCGTAGATACGGCGGCATACGCAGCGCAGGGAGTGCGGATGTGTCGTACAACGCTGCTGCTGACGCATACGGGGTGGGAATATCCGATAGTGGTGGATATCATGGAGGCAACGAGCCGACAGGCGCACACCTACGATATGCCGTGGCACTACAACGGTACGCTTATCGACGCCAACTTTGACACTCGTCGCGGGACGACGCAACTGCGCCCCGTGGGGGATAAGAACGGCTATCAACACCTCTGGCAAGAGAGTCGTTCGCCGATAAGAGAGGACAATGCACAATTTACCTGGCTGGAGGGCAATCGGTTCTATACCGTAACCACCACCGTGGACGAAGAGGCAGGGGCGGAGGCGATAGGCTGCCGTATCGGGGCGAACGATGCGGAGCAGAACCTGCGCAGCGAACCGTGTATGCTGATTCGGCAGACGGGGAAAGCACACCATGTGTTCGCTACGGTGATAGAGCCGCACGGGCTGTACGACTTGATAGAGGAACGCACCGAGGGCGCACGCGCTGCCGTGAAAAGTATAGTGGTGGAGGATGATACCCCGCAGCATGTGCGCCTCCGTATTGCACTGAACGACGGACAGATTATCCCGATACAACTATAACGGATAAGGCACTATAGCAGACAACAAATCACTTATATTACCAAACAATCTAAAAATCAATCGTATGAAACACACATCTATCTTATTGCTGGCTGCCCTTATGGCAGGCATGACTGCCCAAGCCGAGGTGCTTGTGGAGGAGACTTTTATGGACTTCCCGACGGGTTGGACGACAAGCGGAAGCGTAACCACTCCCGAAGGAGCAATACGCACCCAAACAGATGCCCTCACCTACTCGAACGAGGGCGGTACTTATATCCTTTCAGGAAAAGGCAATGCTGTAAAGCAGGCGTATGATGTAAGTGAGACATATTTCCACCTAAAGGAACTGACGACCCCGATTAAGAAGAATTTCTATATGAGTTTTCTGGTTCGCCCGGATGGGGAACAGAAAGCGAGTCAGTCACAGGTGTTTGGGTTGAGCAGTTCAAATACATCGGCTGCATTGCGTGTATGGATGGGGAAAGACTCGAATGGTGCAACAGACAAATGCCGTGTGGGAATCACGCGTGCAAGTGGAAAAGGTGCTGATGTAGAATGGGGTACGGGGCTTATCTCGGTGGATGAAGCGCACTTGTTTGTAATCAAATAC
>CAVFIY010000182.1:0-4775 GCA_963622435.1 Bacteroides uniformis
GCATCGGGCAGAATGTTCCCGAGGTACTCCCCTGCCGCCTTGGCACCCGTGCTGTTCTGCTCGGCAGCCCATGCCTGGTGTGCTTTCGCCAGGTTGATTTGGCATTGGTAGTCTAGGTATTGTTGGTAGATGTTCAGTCCAGCCTGCAATGCCTCGTCGTATTTGCTGCACTGCGCGGGAATGGTAACTACGATACTCAATGCCTCCTCGTAGTGTTTCTGCGTGGCGAGGTATTGTGCTTTCTTGATGAGGTTGTCTGCCTCGTGGTCGTAGTAAGCAATGATTTTGCTCTTGCCCTCTTCAACAAACTTTGCCAGTTCGGGCGAGTTGATATTCAGTCCTTTGAGTGCGTTCATATAGCACTTGCTCTCCGTTTCGCCTATGCCCCGCAGGGTGGTGGAGGCGGTGGAGAATACAACCTGGTTGGTGTAGTCGGCGATGTAGAGCGTCATCTCCATGGTCTCGGATATCTTCATCGGCGCACTTGCCACGATGTCTTTCGACTGCGGTACGACAAAGGCGGTGATGAAGAACTGGTTCAGGTAGTCCATGGAGGCGATGCCGTTCTTGGCGAGCAGTTGCGTCAGTTTGTTCTTGACCTGTACGGTTGCCGTTGCGGGGAAAGGCTCTGCCATGGCTTCCACTTGTACGGAGATGGGCAGGTATTGTGTGTCTTGTGCTGCGAGCGTCATCGAGAGGACGAGGCTCAACAGAATGGTACTTATCTTTTTCATGTTCAATTGGTAATTAGTAATTTGAATTGCCTTATTTCTCGCCGAGTACGATGACGGCGCGTCCCAATCCTTTGACGAGGACTTTACTCGGGATGTTGTACGGCTCTTTCTTGAGCATGCGTGCCAACTTCTTGGCGAATGTGTTGGCATCGATAGGCACTCCGTAGTCGTCGTAAACGGGGATACGCACTTGAGTGAAGTTCGCTACATTCTCACTGGCGTAGGGCATGGAGTATCGCCCGCTGACGGTGTTCTGGAACATCCAGCGGTTGATGATGTCTATCAGTTCTTCGTCGCCGAACTCCGACTCCAGGTCTATGCCTGCCGCATTGTTGTCGAACACCTTGATGTCGAGTACTATCTCACGCCCTATGGTCTGCATCTCGGTGAAGTAGTCCTGCAGGCGGATATTGAAGTTGTCGATATTGGCGAGTATCGCCTCTTCGAGCAGGGCATCTACATCTGCCGTCATCGACGGTGCACCGGCTCCGCTCACTGCCCCGATACTCTTACTCGTATAGGCATCCTTCGCCTCGAGTACATAACTGACGGAGTGCTTGGGACCTAAGTCCTTGACATCCCAAGTGAGTTCGAGAATGATGTCGGCTTTGGCGGCACGCGCTAATTCGTCGAGCGGACTCTCGGCAAGGGTGTTGCCGCTCTTGCTCGTGGTCAAGTTGTCCTCGGCACGGCGTTGCTCCACATTCTTAATTGCCTGTTCCAGGCTCTGCAACGGGAATTGGCGTTCTGCCATGAGGTCGTTTATTTTGGCGATAGCCAGTTTGAGTTCGACACTCTCCTGCAGTGCCTGTTTGTAGTTCGGCACTTTCTCGGTCGTCCCCATATTCTCTACTTCGGTGTAGTAGCCGTTGTTGATACACCATACATCGGAGGGGAACACCATCAGTTCGGGTTTCTTTATCTGGGCGGAAGCGAGTGTTGCCACGAGGCAGGCTGCCCATAGTAGAAGCGTCTTTTTCATATCGATTTCGTTTTGTGAATTATGCATTATGGTTTGTCTTTGGCGATACGGTGGTTATTGTGCGTTGTAACGGTTCTCGGCAGGGATAATGCCGTCTGCTTGGAGGCGTTTCTTCAGCGCATCACGCTCTACGGTTATTGTCACATTCTGCACCATTTGCGTCCGTGTGCGCTGATAGGTGGACGAGAACGAACGGCGGTCGTGGAGTGAGCAGTACTTTGTCCAGTCGCCGTTGTCGGCAAAGAACGCGTTGAAGTAGTCTTCGTATTTCTCCCGTGCGTTCTTGTCGTAGATAAGCGGCTTCAAGTCCTGTACGCCGTTGGAGCCTGCCTGTACGCCATCGAAGATGACTTCTTGCACCGCCTTGCGTTGCGCATCGGTGAATGCCAATGCGGAGTTGCGGGCGCGTACTTGGGTGCGGATGATGTACGATCCGTCGTAGTTGGCGGACAACACTTTGCTCGGTTGGTCGTACGAGGCTTGGGAGCGTCGTGAACCACAGCCTGCAAGCAGGGTTGCAAGGGCAACGACTGCTATTCCTATGAGTGTCTTTTTCATTGTAGTTGCTTGGTTTGTAAATGATTATACAATCTGCGGGGCTTACTGCGCCCTCTTCGCGGAACGGTTGGTCGGGCGGGGAATTAGAAGCCTGCGTTCAGCGCACGGATGATACCTGCTGCCTCAAGGGTTTTGCGCAGTTCGTCTTTGCGGACACTGACTACGACGCCCACTTTGTACTGCTTGCCTACCTTGACGGTTTCTGTCGTGCCGCCCACTATCGATGCGTATTTCTGAAACTCACCGCCGTCGGCAAAGAAACTCTTGAAGTAGGTCTCGTTGGCGGTTTCTGCCCCCGGTGTAGTGCAGAGTGCGCGTTGTGCCACACAGCCGTTGCCGCCTCCGTAGCCCTTGAAGATAACGCCGTGTACTGCGTTCTTGCGGCACTGGTTCTCTGCCACTGCCGCTTTCTTGGAGTAACTCCATACTTTCACGAGGTAAGTGCCTTGTGTGCCGTTGCCTGCGCACTCAATATCGTAGCGGTACTGTTGCGTATCTTTGTCGGCTTTAACCTTTTTCGTGGTGGAACACGAGGTCATAAAGCAGAGTGCGACTGCTGCGAGAATTGGAAGAATCTTTTTCATTGTATTTGGGTATTTAGTTTGTTTCGAATCGGCGGCAAAGTTACATCTTTTGGTTGATATATGCAAGAGGGAAGGTGTATTTGGCTTTAAGGGAACTCCTTTTAATTAAGAATTAAGAATTATGAATTATGAATTAATAGTGGGGCGAATGGGTCTAATAGGGCTAATAGGACTAATAGGACTAATAAGAGCAGAGCCGCTTCCTTGGGGGGAAACGGCTCTTGCGGTGTGTATGGTAAGGAAATTACTCCTCGTTGAGGGTTATGCGGCGGAAGTCGGTAATCTGCACATTGTTCTTTTTGAGAATGTCCTTAACGAGTTCCTTGGTATCGCTCATGATGTATGCCTGCTCTACCAAAGTGTTCTCTTTCAAGAACTTACCCAGACGACCTTGTGCAATCATCTCGACTTTCTTAAGGTTGATAGCCGCTTCTGCCTCTGCGGGAACGGTAGCACGAATGGTGCGTGCCAACTCTGCTTGCTCGGGAGTCAGCCAACCCTTGGCGGTGTTCGACTCGATATGCTCCTCGCTATCAGCGTGTGCAGGGTTGATGTCTGCCTTACGGAGTGCGTTCTCGACAGCCTTATTAACCTCGTCTTGCTTGGTCTTCTCAACGGCAACTGCCAACTCTTTGTCCTTCACCTCTTGTGCGACATGGTCAGCATCGAGAGCGATAGGCGCCATAGCGGCAACCTGCATCGAGATACCGTGTACGGTCTCTTGGTCTGCATCGGTGTTAGCAACTGCTACCAACGACGACAACTTGTTGCCGAGGTGGTTGTATGCATCTACTTTCGGAGCAACGAGGAAAGCGTAGTCGCTCAACTCCATCTTCTCGCCCGTAACACCACTGCGCTCGGTAACGACCTGCTCAACAGTGAAGTCCCCGATCTTGGTTGCCTTAAGTGCTGCCAAGTCAGCGGGGCGTTGGTCGATAGCGGTATCGAGAATCAGTTTTACCATTGCCACGAAATCTGCGTTCTTTGCCACAAAGTCGGTCTCGCACTTTACAGCCACGATAGCACCAAAGCCATCTACCGCCTTTGCCAATACGCATCCCTCCGATGCCACACGGTCGCTACGCTTGGCAGCAATAGCCTGACCACGCTTACGGAGCAGGTCCTTTGCTACTTCGAAGTCACCGTTAGCCTCTTCCAAAGCCTTCTTGACATCCATCATGCCTGCGCCGGTAATATCGCGCAGTTTCTTTATATCTGCTAATGTAACAGCCATTGTTTTAATTATGAATTAAGAATTATGAATTATGAATTCCTTTCGGCTAGCCCGATGGTTATTCAGCGGCGGGAGTTTCGGCTGCGGGGGCTGCGGCAGGAGTTTCTGCAGAAGCCTCTGCGGGAGCCTCTTTTGCTGCTGCCTTGCGGACACGCTGACGGCGCTCCTTGGGTGCCGGTGCCTCGCCGTTCTGTGCTTGTGCAGCCTCTTCGTCAGCCTTCTCTACCTTGCGCTCCTCAAGACCCTCTTTGATAGCCTCGCATACTGCTGCAAGGATAACATCGATGGACTTGTTGGCATCGTCGTTAGCAGGGATAACGAAGTCGATGTTGTTCGGGTTCGAGTTGGTATCTACGATACCGAATACGGGAATACCCAAACGGTTGGACTCGCTGACAGCGATATGCTCTTTCTGTACATCCACTACGAAGATGGCACTCGGCAGACGGTTCAGGTCTGCAATGGAACCGAGGTTCTTCTCGAGTTTCTCACGCTGACGGGTGATCTGCAGTTTCTCACGCTTCGAGATGTTGTCGAAAGTACCGTCCGTCATCATCTTGTCGATGGTGGACATCTTCTTCACAGCCTTACGGATGGTGGGGAAGTTGGTGAGCATACCACCTGCCCAACGCTCGGTGATATAAGGCATACTTACTTCCTGAGCGTGCTGTGCGACAGTCTCT
>CAVFIY010000183.1:0-2659 GCA_963622435.1 Bacteroides uniformis
CTTTCCCTCTCTGCGCAGCAGAAAATGCAAATCCGGGAGGGCAATCTCTATACCGAGTACACCATCTCGTCTATCGATAGTGTTACTTTCCTTAAATCCCCTGCGGGTACACCCAAACCCGCAACGGTGGTACACGACACTATCTATGTCCGACTATGCCCCGAGTACGAAACACTCGAGGGCGTGTTCTCTGTGTCGGCGGACAAGAAAGTGCGCTTTGCCGCAGGGAATTTGCAATACCTGCAGTCCCTGATGCTATGGTCTTTCGCCACCAATCAGTACGATATGTTGGGTACGGCTAACGCCAATGGTTCAGCCCTCGCAGACAAGATAGACCTCTTCGGCTGGAGCGGCAGCACGGGGGCGGCTACATGGGGCGTGAGTGTTTCTACAACCGACAATGACTACGCCGGCGACTTTGTCGATTGGGGGAAGAATATAGGGGATAGCACCACCTACCGAACACTGACTGCCGACGACTGGAACTACTTATTCACTTTGCGTCCTGACGCAAGCGACAAGAGCGGGGCTGCTCGTATCCAATTGAGTGAAACAGAGTATGTCAACGGATGTATTCTGCTGCCGGACACATGGACATGCCCCGATGGCGTAACTTTCGTGAGCGGCTTTGAGAGTGCGTGGAGCGCAGAGGCTTATGCTACGCACCAAACTCTCTCGCTTTCCGATTGGCAGAAACTGGAGTCTGCGGGCGCCGTGTTCCTGCCTGCTGCGGGGTATCGTATTATGGCGAATATGATTCAAAATGAGCAAAGGGACGGCGAGTATTGGGCGGCAACTTTATTTGATACCACTCGCGCATCCTTTCAGCAATTCCGCTCAAGCGGACTCGCCGCCGCAAAAGGACTGCGCTACTACGGGCGTGCCGTACGCCTCGTACAGGATGTGAAATAGGCGGTATACTACAGACAGACCATAGCAACCAAACAGAGAGAGGCAAACTACCACATAGTTGCCTCTCTCTCACTTTTTCTGGACAAAACAGCACAATTATTTTGCTATTAGAAATAATAGCAGTATCTTTGCACCGTGAAACGAAATCAAGCATGAAATACAGCGAACTACACAGGAAACTGAAACGCTATGGTTGTTATGAGATATACGAACAGGAATCAGGACATCCTCTTTGGTATAGCCCAATTACAGGCAATGAGTTTACAACCAGTAATCATCTATCTCAAGAAGTAGCCACAGGAACATTAAAGAATATCCTGAAGTTAGCCGGTATACGATAAAAGCAACTAAATGAATAGATTATGAGAGAAGTATTAGCACATATTGAGCAGAATAACCAAGGTTGGTATTCTGTGTACACCAATGAAGAATTCCCCTTCGGCTTCTTTGGAGAAGGAGAGACGGCAAAAGTGGCAATCAAAGACTTTAAGGCGGTATATAAGGGAATGAAGACCCGATATGAAAAGCAGCATAATGTGCAATTGGAAGATGTGCATTTCACCTTTAAGTACGATGTCAATTCCTTTCTGTCTGCCTATAGGGGGATACTGACATTGGCGGGATTGCAGCGTGTGACGGGGATTAGTCAGCAGCAATTGAGTCAGTATCTGAATGGTACACGCCATGCTTCTGCTCGTACCGCAGAGCGTATGCAAAATAGTATTCAAGCCTTTGCACAGCAACTGCAGAGCGTACAATTTGTATAAATGCACGCTTTGTAAATACCGAGAACCCCTGTGAGCAGGACAGATTCGCTTTTGAACGCGGCAACAGACGACAGGGTGCGATGCCGATGGTGCAATACGAAGAACCCGCTCTATGTGCAATATCACGACACGGAATGGGGCGTGGCGGTGCATAACGACCGCAAACTGTTCGAACTGCTTCTGCTGGAGAGTTTTCAAGCAGGGCTGTCGTGGGAGTGTGTGCTTAATAAGCGGGAAGCGTTCCGCCAAGCGTTTGACGATTTCGACTATACGAAGATTGCCTGCTACGACGAAACCAAACTCGCTGCACTCTGCCAAAACAAAGGCATTATCCGCAACCGCCGAAAGATAGCCGCTGCGGTGGGCAATGCACAGATATTCTTGCAGATACAAGCAGATTACACCTCTTTCGACCGCTATATTTGGCACTTTACAGACGGTCAAACTCTCTACGAATACGACCGTACCTCATCCCCACTCTCGGGCACAATATCGAAAGACCTGCAGCAACGGGGAATGTACTTTGTCGGCACAACTATCATCTACTCCTACCTCCAAGCCATCGGCATTATCTCTTCCCACGAACCGACTTGTTTTCTCCACCGTGGTACAACAGCCTCTGACTACGAGTAGCCTCTAACATCATCCCCTTTACCCTACTAACGGAGTAGGGTCTATCTCCACCGCAGTACAAATAACCTCTGACTACACACCGCTTGACTGTATAGTGGAGTCGGTGTAACCTAACAGCCACTGTCGTCTAAATAGCCTCCAGGTCAGCGACTAAAAACGAGAAACGCACATTTTTCTTGCAATATACTTGTATAGTCCGAACTTTTGTCGTACCTTTGCACCCGCTTTTGAGACAAGGCTGCTGTCAGGCAAATACCTAGTAGGCTAATCCATAGGTCGTGGTAAACGATGCCATAACTCTAACCGGGGAAAGCCAAAAGCCTTTTGCTGAATAGTCAGTTGTACCT
>CAVFIY010000183.1:2669-4751 GCA_963622435.1 Bacteroides uniformis
ATATAGTTCAGCCCGGTTAGAATGCCTGCTTTGGCAGCGGGAGGTCTTGAGTTCGAATCTCGCTATCCCGACAAGAAAGAGATAATTTATTCAAAATCAGCAAGTTGCTTCAATCTCTGTACAGAGTTGAAGCAACTTAGTTTTATAAAGACGAGAAATTAGACCAAAAATTGACCAAAATCTGACCAAAAATTGACCACTGAAATAGTCAGGATTCGAACCCAAATCGATCAAGGTTAGAACCGAAAATCAATCAAGTCAGGAAAAATTTAGACCACTTCCCGTCCTTCAACGCTGTCGGTTTTTTAGGTTACAAAGACCTAAAAAAAAATGTCAGTTTTCAAAATTTCTTCCCAACCACCTCAATGTGGAAGCACGGTAACTCAGTCTTTAGGGTTGCAATCGTGCGTGCAGTTTTACCCTGCTGTTCTCAAATTTAGTCCGAGCCAATCGTTAGGTTGGCACATCGAGTATTATACCGGCTCCGGTAATGGGGCTAAGTTGGTGCGCTACCGCGTGCGGCTAAACCTTATCAAACGGCGCTATCGTTTGGTGTCGGAATTCTATGAGTATGCGCATGCTCTTGTTGCTGAAATCAATTCGGCACTTAATCAAGGATGGATTCCCAATCATGAAACATTAACCTCGTTAAAAGAAACTGCTGACAGTAGGAATTCTAAAAACTCTGTGGGTGCTGCTTCCGACGCCACTATGGGCAATGTTTCCATGACTGCCGTGGGCTGTGTTCCGAAGTCGTTGATGACGATGCCGTCGCAGTATGTGCCAACTGAAAATGTCCACACTCAAGAGCAAAACAGCACGCATACCTATTTGAGCATGATTAACGAACTGCAAAAAGAAGTGTCTGCCCTCAAAGCGATTATTGCCAATTCGTCGGCTACTCCACCCCCTATTGTTGCTGAACAAGTTGTTAGCAGCGATGAGTCTGAGCAATCGGTAGATGTTGAGTTTGTGCCTTCGGTTCCTACGAAAACAGAGCCAAGGCAAGAGCAAAAGTCTGCCAATGATGGCATCCTATTGGTTGAGTTGATTGACCGTTTCATTGTTGCCAAAGAAAACAATGTCCGCAAGGAAACGATGCGCTCGTATAGCAACAATGCAAAGTTGTTTAAGGCCTATCTCAATGAATTTCTTCCCGGTATCAAAGCGCAGGATTTCAGTCGCTCGGATGCGCAAGCCTATTTGGCATATCGAGATGAGGAGGCACACAAGCGCAAAACAAAGCGCGGCGACTCAACAGACATATCCACACGCACGCTCAATAACCATATCAAGGGGCATCGGCTGTTTTTTGCTTGGGGCATTGAAGAAGAACTGATTACGAACAATCCGTTTGCGCAACTGAAATTGCAACGCAACGAAGAGAAGCGCCGGGACTTGGTGACAGACAATGCGTTGGTGAAAGTGAAAGAGTATCTGACTGCCAACAATCAGAAGGGCTTTTTGTTGGTTTGTATGCTGATTTACAGCGGGTTTATTCGTCCAAAAGAGATCAGAGAGTTACGCTTGCGCGATATACACATCAAAGACCACTGCATAATTGTTCCGCCGGAAGTGTCGAAGAACCACTACTCGCGCATAGTGGGTATCACGGCTGAAATTGAAGAACTGATGCACGATTTGCATTTTGATGTGCTGCCGCAGGACGATTATATCTGCGGCAAAGACCTTGTACCCAATAGCGTTCCTGCGCCTCCTGCCCTTTACTCAAAGACTTGGGTGGAGATGCGCAAGAAACTGAATCTGCCGGAGAGTATGCAACTCTACTCGCTGAAAGATACAGGTATTACGAACATGTTAGAGAATGGCGTTCCGGCGATTGATGTGATGAAGCAGGCCGGTCATCACGACTTGGCGATGACAAGTCGCTATGCAAACCACAAGGACACTCGAATCGCTCAAAAAATGTATCACAATAACCTATCGTTCGGTAGCGAAAAGGAAAAAAATAAGTCGTGATGAATCTAACTGAAAATGAATTGTAATTTTGCAATCCTGTAATCCAAATGACTTAACTTGCTGAAACTATGTTATTTAGGCGATTACAATTGGTGTCTGCGG
>CAVFIY010000184.1:0-4748 GCA_963622435.1 Bacteroides uniformis
CTTTAATACCGCAGACCTTGTCGGGGTGCGCCGTATGGATACGCAGCACTGTCTCGGGCAGCAGGTTCACCCCCGTGCGCCCCGGTACATTGTAGAGCAGCACGGGGATAGGGGTTGCCTCTGCCACGGCGCAGAAGTGTTGGTACAGCCCCTCCTGCGAGGGTTTGTTGTAGTAAGGGCAGACGGACAGAATGGCGGTGTAGTCCTGCAGCAGTGCGGGGCGCAATTCGTGGAGTTGCTCCACCACGGCGGCTGTGTAATTACCGCCTACACCCAAGACCAATGGCAGTTTCTTGTTGACCTTATGCACAATGAACTCCCGCACGGCTTGTCGCTCCGTGCCGCTGAGTGTTGCCGCCTCGCCCGTTGTACCAAGAACAACGAAGTAGTCCACTGCACCGGTCAGTTGGGTGTCGAGCAGTCGGCCGAGTGCCTCAAAGTCCACTCGCCCGTCCGAGAGGAACGGGGTAATCAGGGCGGTGCCCAGTCCGTGCAGTGCCGTCTGCGCGTGTGTGTATCGATTAGTCATTGCTTTGTATCTGTTTTAGGTAGTGAATACTCTGCGTAAATAGGAAAGTCGGGTCGGCTTGCGGCGGGGTCTGAATAAGCAGGTCATATAACGGCAGCGACGGCTGTGCGGGGGCGTTCCCGTCTGCCGGTTGCGGGTCGGTACGCCCTACCTTGAATGTTGCGGGGCAGAGCAGTACCAAATAGCGTACCTGCAGGGTAGGGTGCTGCGTCAGGTCGAGCAGGAGGTCGAACGATTGCTGTTGCAGTCCCTCTACGATTGCCCGCTTGGGTTTATGCCATAGCGTGAAGTCTTTCTTGCCTACGAGGCAGTCCTGCGTACCGAAGTCAGAGATTTCCTTAAGCGGACTGATACCCAAGGTGAAGACTTGCTTCCCCTCTTGCTCCAGGCAACGGCGGCACTGTACAATAGCGGGTGTAGGTTCGGCTTGCTCTGCCTCGTAGAGCAGCAGCACCTTATGCACCCTTTCCCAATGGGGGAAGCGTGTCTGTCGCTGCGGCTGCCGTGTGGCAATAAAGCGGAATAGATATTCTGTCAGTTTCATAATCGTGTGTCTATGGGAGGTGTCGGGTTGGGGCTTACGACAGCATTTCGAGAAACTCCTCTTCGCTTACCATGCGCACGCCCAGCGCTTCGGCTTTCTTGCGCTTCTCGGGGCCCATGTTCTCGCCCGCAAGGATAAACGAGGTCTTTTTGCTCACGCTGCCCACGTTTTTGCCACCGTTTTGCTCAATCATCGCTTTGTACTCATCGCGGCTGTGCTGTGCAAAGGTGCCGGAAATGACAATCGATTGCCCGGCGAGTCGGTCCGATACGGCGGCACTCTCTTCGCCGGCTTCCATTTGCAGCCCGGCGGCTCTTAGGCGCTTCACTATCAGTTGATTGCGCTCGTCGGCAAAGTAAGCGATGATGCTGTCGGCAATCTGTTCGCCCACGTCCTCCACTGTCATCAGTTGCTCTCGGGTGGCGGCTTGCAGCAAGTCTATCGAGGGGAATCGCCGTGCAATTTTCTTGGCGGTCGTCTCTCCTACCATACGAATGCCTAATGCAAACAGCACCCGTGCCCACGGCACTTGTTTCGAAGCCTCTATACCTGCGAGAATGTTCTGTGCCGACTTCTCACCGAGGCGTTCTTGCCGCGCGATATCGGCGGCCTTCAGGTCGTAGATATCTGCAATGGAGTGGAGCAGTCCCTGCTGATAGAGCAGGTCGATGGTCTCCTCGCCCAATCCGTCAATGTTCATCGCTTTGCGAGAAACAAAGTGTTCCATTTTGCCTTTTATCTGCGGCGGACAGGTCATATCGTTCGGGCAGCGCCACGCCGCCTCTCCCGCCACGCGCACCAGCGGCGTCCCGCATTCGGGGCATACTGTGGGGAATGTATACGGTTCCGATTCCGACTCCCCCAACCCCCTCAGAGAGGGGGCTCCCATAGACTCTGTTAGCCCCTCCTCTGGAGGGGTTGGAGAGGTTTTCCCCACTATCTTCGGAATTATCTCGCCGCCTTTCTCCACCCACACGCGGTCGCCTTCGCGGATGTCGAGCGAGCGCACAAAGTCCTCGTTGTGGAGTGTCGCCCGCTGCACCACTGTTCCGGACAGTTGCACGGGGTCGAGATTCGCCACGGGGGTTACCACGCCCGTGCGCCCCACTTGGTAGGTTATCTTGCGTAGCGTGGTCAGTTGCCGTTCGGCTTGGAACTTGTAGGCAATCGCCCAGCGGGGTGTCTTGGCGGTGTAGCCGAGTTCCGCTTGTTGGGCAAGGCTGTTCACTTTCAGCACGATACCGTCAGTCGCCACGGGCAGATTTTTCCGCTCGGTGTCCCAATAGGCGATGTAGTTCATCACCTCATCGAGCGAGTGGCACACTTGTATGGCGTCGCTCACTTGGAATCCCCATCGCTGTGCGGTCTGCAGCCGGTCGTAATGGGTCGTGGCGGGTAGGTTCTCACCGAGCATATAATATAAGTAGGCATCTAATCCTCGCCGAGCCACCTCCTTAGGATCTTGCAGTTTGAGCGTTCCCGACGCCGCATTACGCGGGTTGGCAAACAGCGGCTCTTCCTGTTCTTTCCGCTCGGCATTCAGTCGCTCAAAGTTCTTCCACGGCAGCAGCACCTCGCCGCGCATCTCAAAGTGTTCGGGAATGTCCTCGCCCTGCACTTGCCACGGAATGGTCGGAATGGTCTTGATGTTGTCTATCACGTTGTCGCCCTTCTGTCCGTCGCCGCGTGTCACGGCTTTGGTCAGCCTTCCGTGCTCGTACCAGAGCGAGATGCTCAGCCCGTCAAATTTCAGTTCGCAGACTATCTCCACATCGCGCGGCAGCTTTCGTACCCAGTCCTCCACCTCCTCGCGCGAGTAGGTGTTGCCCAACGAGAGCATAGGGTAGCGGTGTACCACTTGCTCAAACCCTTTCTTGCCCAAGTCGGAGCCGACATGTTGCGTGGGCGATTTGGGGTCGAACAGGTCGGGGTAGACCGCCTCCAAGTCCTGTAGCCGCCGCATCTTTTGGTCGAACTCTTGGTCGGACATCACGGGTCGATTCAGCACGTAGTAGTTATAGTTCTGTTCCTCCAGCTCTCGGCGCAGCGCCAACAGTTCCTCCCGCTCGGGGTTTTCTATTTCAGAGAATAAATCCATAGTCCCTATTTCTTGAAGCGAATTTGGAGATTCAAATCGATGTAGTATTGTTCTGCTTCTGTATATAGATAGCCAAAATTATATCTGCTTCGGCTTGCACATTCAAAGCGTGTGTTGTTGTATAGGTAGTCTTCTACATCGTTCATATTGTAGAAATGATAGCATACTATTTCTCCGTCTTTGCGTACAACCAGATAGCCTCCGTTTGCATCGTATCTGCCGTTCCATACGGTAGCAGGTGTCATACCAAGGGCGGCGGCAATGAGTAATTTCTTCATTTTGTGCTCATAAAATGCACCGCAGTTGTTCCCTTTGTAGCGGAATGGATTTTCCGTTGCTACTTGTTCCACTATGGATTTAACGGAACTGTCTGCTTCGGGAGTGTTTTGTAATCGTAAACATTCACCGACAAACATCGGTAAACAGCAATCTATAAAGAGAAGATTGTTGTTGAAAGTCTCGTTCTTTATACAGTCATATTGAAGTACTCCGCCGTTCTCATATATCGCTGCCATTTTGTCACGATGGGCGGCAAGGGCATTGATATGCTCTATTGGGCATTCTGTAATGCCGGATACCTTAAATCGGACATTGGTGGTTGTTCCTGCATTTAGCAAGGTGGAAGCACTGCCTAACTGTGATTTTATGCTAAATCCGAGTTCGGGTGTCATTCCCGTGCGGGTGTCGTGAATAACGATGTGAATATCTGCTTTGTCGGAGGATGGAGCCTTTAATTTAGTACATTTAATCTCTTTCATGAAGGCTTCCGCACGGGGTATTTCACATGCACCATTTCCTTCTTTTGTTTTTATCTCCGCCAATAGATTTTGGGCTTCTTCGATAAAACGCGGAACCGGTATTTGGGCAATTTGCTGTCCGTCCTCCCGTATGATAACTATTTGTTTCTCCGTTTTAGGCTCGTACTCGTGTTTCTTTGCCTCTTGTCGAATAATATCAAGAATGGGATAGTACAACTCCATTTTGTTCATTTCTGCATCACCTGCATGTACTTTCCCGTCTCCCAACAACTTAAACAGCGTGTATATTTCACTCCATTCACCCTTATTACCGGTAATTCTTTCTTCCATGGATTATTTATCTTTTTCAGTTAATACTCTTTGAATTTTTTCTGCAATTGCTTGGATGACAGGTACGGTTACACTATTACCTAATTGCTTGTATAAATGCACATCACTTAACGGTAAAATAAATGAGTCGGGATACCCTTGCAAGCGTGCCCATTCACGCGGTGTCATTTTGCGTACGCCAATTTTATTGATTTCTCCTCGAATATGGGTTGTGGGGGTCATGGAATGCTCGCGCGTATCTATGATAAGGTTTGTCTCTTTTCCCATACCTCCGCATACAATTGTTCCCGCGATACCATCCAATGGGCGAATAATATAACCAAAACCGTGTCCGGCAGCCTCATGGCGTTGGCGATGTCGTTTCAGCGTTTCCAAATAGGTTTCACTTAAATAGTATTTTGCAGGCACAGGTGCTGTGTCCATAATATCCGCAATACAGACTTTGTTTTGGGTACCGGTCGGAAATTCAAATGTATCGGGGGCAATATC
>CAVFIY010000185.1:0-4731 GCA_963622435.1 Bacteroides uniformis
GGCTCTTACGAGCCGCCGCGGGTGGGGACACCCACGCCCCCAGGCTGCCGGATGTACGGGGCGGGTATTGGGGTTATTAGTCTAATTGGTCTAATTGGTTTAATTAGTCTGATTGGTCTAATTAGACAAATTAGTCCAATAGGAGCAAGGTCAATTCCCTCGCATGTTAATTGGTAACTGTTAATTGTTAATTGAACGATGCTTATTATATTTGATTTAGACGGGACGCTTATCAACACGATAGGGGATTTGGGGGCGGCGTGCAACTATGCTCTCGCGGCAACGGGTTACCCTACGCATGCGCCCGAAGAGTACCCGCACTTGGTGGGCAATGGCATTAACAAACTCATAGAGCGTGCCTTGCCCGATAGTGCAAAGGACACAGCGGCGCACACAGAGGAGGCGATACAACGGGTGCGGGCGGTATTCGTGCCGTACTACAACAAGCACAACTGCGACCATACTCGCCCCTACGAGGGCATTGCCGACCTGCTGCACACGCTCAAACTGCGGGGCTGCCGACTGGCGGTGGCGTCTAACAAGTACCAAGAGGCGACGGCGTTCATCATCAACCACTTCTTCCCCGATACTTTCGATGTGGTCTTCGGCGAGCGCACGGGTGTTCCCCGCAAGCCGAACCCGCAAGTGGTGTATGACATCCTCGCCGAAGTGTCCGACACAGAGGTGCTGTATGTGGGGGATAGTCTGGTGGATATAGAGACTGCCCGCAACGCACAGTTGCCTGTTGCTGCCTGCTCGTGGGGCTTTGTCGCTCGGCAAGACTTGGTTGCCGCCCACCCTGACTACCTTATTGACTCTCCGCTGGAGTTGTTGGAGTTTGTAGGGGTGTAGGTGGGGAAGTTAGACCGCTGCGCTGTTAGAAGTTAGACCGCCTGCGGCTGTTAGAACGCTCACTGCGTTCGCTGTTAGACCGTCCCTGCGGGACTGTTGGAGGTTAGACCCCGCAATGCATATAATTCCTAATTCTTAATTCCTAATTCCTAATTCTTAATTCCTAATTAGATAAATGGAAATTTCCACTCGTGCGCAGAATATGCCACAGTCGCCTATTCGTAAACTGGCGAAGTACGCCGATGCTGCTAAGCGCAACGGCATTCATATCTATCATTTGAACATCGGGCAGCCCGATATACACACGCCGCAGTGTGCGCTTGAGGCTGTGCATAACTTCCATCAAGATATACTCGACTATTCGCCCTCGCAGGGGACGAAGTCGCTGCGTACGAAGATGGTCAGTTACTACGCCGAGTACGGTATAGACCTCTCGCCCGATGAGATTATCATCACTGCGGGCGGCTCGGAGGCTATCATGTTCGCCTACATGGCGTGCCTCAACCCGGGCGATGAGATTATTGTAACCGACCCGAGTTATGCGAACTATATGGCTTTCGCCATCTCGTGCGGGGCAGTGGTTAAGTCGGTAAAGACACACATTGAGGACGGGTTCAAGTTGCCGCCCGTGGAGGAGTTTGAGAAGCAGATTACGCCCAAGACACGGGCAATACTGATATGCAATCCGAATAACCCGACGGGGTATTTGTATTCGAAGCAGGAGATGTTGCAGTTGCGGGACTTGGTGAAGAAGTACAACCTCTACCTCTTCTCCGACGAGGTCTATCGCGAGTTTATCTACACCAAGCGTCCCTATATCTCCGCCTGCCACTTGGAGGGGATAGAGGACAATGTGATACTGGTGGACTCGGTAAGCAAGCGTTACTCGGAGTGCGGTATTCGTATCGGTGCGCTGATAACGAAGAACAAGGAGGTTCGACAAGCCGTGATGAAGTTCTGCCAAGCCCGCCTCTCGCCCCCGCTTATCGGGCAGGTAATTGCCGAGGCGTCCCTCTCCACCCCGCAGGAGTATATGGAGGAGGTGTACGACGAGTACTTGGCACGCCGCAACTTCCTCATCGACCAACTCAATCAGATACCCGGGGTATTCGCTCCTACGCCTATGGGGGCGTTCTACACGATGGTGCAGTTACCCGTGGATGATACTGACAAGTTCTGCCAATGGTGCTTGACGGACTTTCAATACGAGGGGCAGACTGTGATGATGGCGCCCGGTAGCGGCTTCTATACAGACCCCGAGGAGGGGAAGAAACAGGTGCGTATGGCATATGTGCTGAAGAAGGAAGACCTGGGCAAGGCTATGGTGGTACTGCGCAAAGCACTCGAGGCGTACAACGCCACTGCTCATTAATCGTTTGACATATACCGTCTTATCGGAGGCTGTCTAACCGGTTTGGGTTAGGCAGCCTCTTTTGGTGTGTCCTGCAGAGGGCGGGATAGGTGGGGTGTACTCCTAGGGGCGGAGGGAGGCAAGCAGGACACGAATAACTTCGTCCTTGCGGCGGGCGAGGTAGGCGGCACAATCCGCCTCCGAGCAGTTCAGTATGTCCCGGTAGAGCGGCTTGGAGATGAAACTGAATGCCGTAAGGGACACCATGTTGAGGACGATGTCCTGCGGCGTGGTGCGGACGATACGACCTGCCGCCATCTCCTCCCCCACCCTTTTCTCGAGTTCGGTATAGACCTCGAAATAGGCGGGGTTGTGAATAAAGTTGTCCCGAATGAAGGTGCGGCGTTCGGGGTTGTTAATTAACTCATTGAGTATGAAATAGGGCAAGTTGGGGTTCTCCGACAGGAAGTCGAAGTAGAACGATACACAGTGGCGGAGCAGGTCTTCGAAAGGCAATCGGTCGGAGAAACTCTGCTTAATCAAATCCAATACGCGGCAGGTCTGTGCGATGAAGATACGGCGGAAGAGGTTCTCCTTGGTGCGGTAGTAGTAATGCACAAGTGCTTGGTTGCAGCCTGCAAGACGGGCAATGTCTGTCGTGGAGGTGCCTGCAAAGCCATGTGCAAAGAAGAGTTGTGTGGCTGCCTCTAAGATGCGCTGCTCCATGTTGTCTTGGGGCTGGTCTTGAGCGAGGTCTTGGGCGGTGGGGAGTGTGTCGGGTAGTGTAGTGTCTTGTGCCATAACGGGGAAAGATTAGTCGTTGAGTAGGAAGTGGAGGCGGTTATAGACATTCGCCTCCGAGGTACCGGAGTCGAAGTCGAGGAAGAGGAGGGACAGGTTGGGGTAACGGTCTTTTAGCCGGCGCTCGATACCTTTGGATATAATGTGGTTGGCAATGCACCCGAAGGGCTGCACGGAAACTACCTTGCGCACGCCGCTCTCCGCCAAATCGCATATCTCGCCCGGTAGGAACCAGCCCTCGCCGAAGTCTGCCGCCGGACTGATGACCGAACGGGAGAGTTCTTGAATGCGGAAGATGTCCGTAAAGGGGCGGTAGAAGGGGAAGGAGCGGCACTGCTCGTCGTAGGTGTGTGCCACCCGCTCGATAAGCGTATGCCCTATATCAGTAAGCCACAGGGGCATGGTATCACTCTTAATGTGGTAGCGGCGATTGAGGTAGGCGTTGGGCATTGAGGTGGAGAAGAAGCCCGTCAGCGCAGGCGGCACTACCTCCACGCCCTGCTCTATCAGGCGAGCGACGACCGACTTGTTGCTAAAGGAGTTGTACTTGACAAATATCTCACCCACGAGTCCCACCACGGGGACTTGTTTCTCGGTATCTATTGCCGCTGCAAAGCGGTCTGCCGCTTCGGCTATCAGGCGATGTAGTGCCTTATAGTCCCTTGCTGCCACAAGAGGTTGTGCCGCTGCGATATAGTGGTCGTACAGGCGGCGTGCCGTTCCTTGTTCCCGCTCCCGAGGGGCAGAGGGGTAGTAGAGTTTCGCCAATGCATCTGCATAGTACATTGACTCAAGCGTAGGGCGGGCTATCTTGCGCCACGGGATGTCGAAACCGGGCTGTTGGTTGCCGAGGCTCTTGCCTGTGGCGACCGAGATGACCGGCACATCGGCAAACCCCGCCGAGACCATGGCGTTCTTGATAAGCGCATAGTAGTTCGACGCACGGCACTGCCCGCCCGTCTGGGTGATCGCCACCGCGGTACGGCTCAAGTCGTACTTGCCCGAACGCAGCGCCCGCAGGATACTGCCGATGACAATGGTGGCGGGATAGCAGATATCGTTGTTCGCCGAACGCAGCCCCTCCTCTGCATCGAGTTGGCAGCCCATGGGCAGCGGCTCGACCCGATAGCCTATCATCGAAAACAGCGTCGGGATAAACTCGGTGTAGCCCTCCGCAAAGTAAGGTGCGAGGATGGTGCGGCGGCGGTCTTCTTTCTCAAAAGCCTTGGTCGTCCATGGGGCTGTACTCTCCGCCACGGGAGCGTGGAGCGGCTGCGAGGCGGACTGCACACTCTCGACCAGGGAGCGCACCCGCAGGCGCAGGCTACCGATGTTGTTCACATCGTCTATCTTGAGAACAGTCAGGTTCTTGTGGAAGCGACGCAAGATTCCACGCACCTCGTCGAGTATGAAGGCGTCGGGTCCGCAGCCGAAGGAGGTGAGTTCCACCATCAGCAGGCGGGAGTAGGCACTCTGCCCGACCATGTAGGCGGCTTTGAAGATTCGATTCGGGTACGCCCATTGGCAGAGCGCATTGATATGTCCAAAGACGCCCTGCCCCGCATACGCCGCCACATTCTCCGTAATCACATCCACGCCCATGGCGGCTATGGCGTCGGCTATCTTGTGCTGTATCAACGGGTCGATATGATACGGCCGTGCCGCCAAGAGGATGACCATACGCCCTGCCTCTTCGGCATCGTGCAGCACCTGCAGCCCTCGCTGCT
>CAVFIY010000186.1:0-4702 GCA_963622435.1 Bacteroides uniformis
GTTAATGCCCTAGCCTATCTAGCCTATCTAGCCTATCTAGCCTATCTAGCCCCTCTATCCCTCCTCCCCTCCTCTGGAGGGGTCGGGGGAGGTCTTGCCGTTCTTGCAGCCCTCTCCCATTTCCGCTGCAAAGGTACTCCAAAATCCCTCTCCCCGTTGTCCATAATGCCCACTTCACTCCACTTCCTTCCGCTTCACTCCATTTCACTCCGCTCTGCTTCGTTCCACTTCGCCCCGCCTCGTTCCACTTCGCTCTGCTTCGCTTCCCTCGAAAAACGCCCCTTTCTGCATGTTAATTCTTAATTCTTAATTCTTAATTGGGTATTCCTCCTCTATTAATTCTTAATTCTTAATTCTTCATTCTTAATTAATTCAACTTTCTCCCTTTCTCAAGCCACGGCTAAGCCAACCTCAAGCCAACCTCAAGCCGGGAAACCTGTACCAATACCCCTCTTTGCCAAATCCATT
The DNA here is from genome assembly GCA_963622435.1 of Bacteroides uniformis. GTDB lineage: Bacteria > Bacteroidota > Bacteroidia > Bacteroidales > Paludibacteraceae > Colicola. Next base: position 469 of record CAVFIY010000186.1, read on the forward strand.
TAGCGGAATACAAATTGGTCTTGTTTATCTCAAAAAAAAATCGTACCTTTGTGCCAAATTCTAATAGCCGCATTACGACCTATGGCAGCCAATAACTCCGACAGTACGAAAGAAACCCCGAAGATTCAACTCCCCGAGAACGCCAATCGCCCTCTCCGTGCGGGTGAGAAATATACGCCTATCCTCCGTCCCGACTGCGATTATGCGGAGGTTACGCCGTATAGCGTGCTTATGGGTGTCCTGATGGCGGTTATCTTCTCCGCTGCGGCTGCTTACCTGGGGCTGAAAGTGGGGCAGGTCTTCGAGGCGGCTATCCCTATCGCTATCATCGCCGTGGGCTTGTCTTCGGCTCTCCGCCGTAAGAACGCTTTGGGAGAGAATGTCATCATCCAATCCATAGGCGCAAGCAGTGGTGTCATCGTAGCGGGAGCGATTTTTACTCTCCCTGCACTCTATATCTTGCAGGCGAAGTACCCCGACATTACGGTCAACTTCATGCAGATTTTCCTCTCCTCGCTCCTGGGCGGCTGCTTGGGCATACTCTTCTTGATTCCGTTCCGTAAGTATTTTGTGCAGGAGAAGCACGGCGAATATCCTTTCCCCGAGGCAACAGCCACCACGCAAGTCCTTGTGTCCGGAGAGCAGGGCGGCAACCAAGCCAAGCCCCTTATCTGGGCGGCAGGTATAGGCGGGCTGTACGACTTCGTTGTCTCTACCTTCGGGCTGTGGACAGAGAGTCTATCCACCCGTATGACAGGGTGGGGAGAAGCCCTTGCTGCCAAGTGCAAATTGGTCTTCTCTATCAATACCTCCGCCGCCGTTCTCGGTCTGGGCTATATCATCGGTCTGAAATACGCCGCCGTCATCTGTGCAGGCTCTTTCTTTGTCTGGTGGGTGCTGCTCCCCTTGCTCGGCACGATGCCGGGTATGGAGGCGACTGACCCGCAACTGCTCTTCACGGGCTATGGGCGTAATATCGGTATCGGTGCAATCGCTATGGCGGGTATGATAGGTATCGTCAAGAGTTGGGGTGTTATCAAATCCGCCGTCGGTCTGGCGGGCAAAGAACTGGGCGGTAAGGGCAAAGCCGTGGCGACTGCCACACTCCGAACGGAGAAAGACCTCTCTATGCGCTTCCTCGTGCTGGCTATTGCCGCCGCATTGCTTATTACGCTTGTCTTCTTCTGGGTCGGCGTGCTGCATAACCTCTGGCAGGCATTTGTCGCTTTCATCGTTGTCGCAGTGATTGCCTTCCTTTTCACCACCGTGGCTGCCAACGCCATCGCCATTGTCGGGAGCAATCCTGTCAGTGGTATGACCCTGATGACACTCATCATTGCCTCTGTCATCTTCGTGGCAATAGGCATGAAAGGCTCGAGTGGTATGGTCGGCGCAATGGTCATCGGCGGCGTGGTCTGCACGGCACTCTCTATGGCAGGCGGTTTCATTACCGACCTTAAGATAGGCTACTGGATAGGCACTACGCCCCGCAAACAAGAGGCGTGGAAGTTCCTTGGCACACTCGTCTCGGCGGCTACCGTGGGCGGTGTGATGATTATACTCAATAAGACCTATGGCTTTACGGGCGACAACGCCCTCGTTGCTCCGCAGGCAAACGCTATGGCAGCCGTTATCGAGCCGCTTATGTCGGGGCAAGGAGCGCCCTGGATGCAATACCTCGCAGGCGCAATCCTGGCACTTGTGCTGAACCAATTGGGTGTTCCCGTACTCGCTTTCGCACTCGGTATGTTCATTCCGTTGGAACTGAATACCCCGCTGCTCGTCGGCGGTGCTATCTCTTGGTTCGTCAGCCGCGAACGCAAGCAGGACGGTAAGAAAGCCGCCGAGATGGCACAACAACGCCAAGAGAAAGGTACGCTCATCGCCAGCGGCTTCATCGCAGGCGGCGCACTGATGGGCGTGGTGAGTGCCGTCATTAAGTTCTGCGGTGCAGACCCGTACCTGTACGACTGGGTACAAACCCCGTATGCCGCTCTCGTCGCCCTCGCAGCCTATATTGCGCTGATATTCTACTTCATCTTCGCCTCCGAGCAAGTGCGGAATAAATAGGGTAGGGGATAGGGGCAGCCCGATTAGGCACCCCGCTGCATAGCAGATACATGCACAATAAAAGGCACATACCTGCACACAGCACGGCAGAAACCTATACAACGAAACAATTTATTTATCCATTAAATCAATACACAATTATGGTAAGTTACAAAGAATTGGGTCTGGTGAACACCCGTGAGATGTTCGCTAAGGCAATTAAGGGCGGCTATGCAATACCGGCCTTTAACTTCAACAACATGGAGCAACTCCAAGCCATTGTAAAGGCTTCGGCAGAGACCAAGAGCCCTGTCATTCTCCAGGTTAGTAAGGGCGCGCGTAACTACGCTAACCAAACCCTCCTCCGTTATATGGCACAGGGTGCGGTTGAGTATGCAAAAGAGTTGGGTTGGGAGCATCCGCAGATTGTCCTCCACCTCGACCACGGTGACAGTTTCGAACTCTGCAAGTCGTGTGTAGATTTCGGATTCTCCAGCGTCATGATAGATGGCTCTGCACTGCCTTATGAAGAGAACATCGCTCTTACTCGTAAGGTCGTTGACTACGCACACCAATATGATGTGACGGTTGAAGCCGAACTCGGTGTTCTTGCCGGCGTAGAGGATGAGGTAGCCGCAGAGGAGAGCCACTATACCAAACCCGAAGAGGTCATCGACTTCTCCACGCGTACAGGCTGCGACTCACTTGCTATCTCTATCGGTACCAGCCACGGCGCATATAAGTTCAAACCCGAGCAGTGCACCGTTGACCCCAAGACCGGTCGCCTCGTTCCTCCTCCATTGGCATTCGATGTACTCGACGCCGTTATGGAGAAACTCCCGGGCTTCCCTATCGTACTCCACGGCTCGTCTTCCGTTCCCCAAGAGTATGTCGATATGATTAACAAGTACGGAGGAAAACTCGAGGCAGCCGTAGGTATCCCCGAGGAGCAACTCCGCAAGGCAGCCAAGAGTGCAGTCTGCAAGATTAACATCGACTCCGATAGCCGTCTGGCATTCACCGCAGCAGTACGCAAAGTCTTCTGGGAGAAGCCGGCTGAGTTCGATCCTCGTAAGTACTGTGGGCCGGCCCGCGACTTGATGGAAGAACTCTACAAGCACAAGATCATCAATGTGCTCGGTTCGGACGGCAAAGCCGAATAATCGCTTAACCCGTTCTCACCGCAATAAGAACAAAATCATCGCCTATCCTGATCGCAGTTAGAACCTGTTCCAACTATACTCGGAATAGAACTATCACCTGTTCTAACCGCAATCAAACAATCGAATAGGCATAATAAAAATACAGGCTGCCCGATTTGGACAGCCTGTATTTTTGCTACATGGCGCGAGGGAAAAACTACTTTTCAGGGCTCATTACCACTTCGAACATATTCCCTGCATTGACCAGTTGGCGAAGCGTCTCCTGTACACTCTCTGCCGTAATCCCGTTCACCGCATTGCGGTAATCGGCGATATAGTCCAGCCCATAGTTGTAGTACAGATAAATAACCGTTTCCCAATAGGAGTTCTTCTCCAGGTCCTCCTGAAAGTCCTTCAACATACACTCTTTCTCTTTCGCAAGGTCGGTGGCGAGCGGACCATTCTCCAGGATAGTCTGTACCTCCTCGTGAATAATCTGCATCAGACGGCTCTGCTTGTCGGGGTCTGTGTCGAACTGCATAATCAGGTAGGCTTTCGCTACGGGCATGATTTGCATACCACCGGCGCAACCTACGCCGTACGAGCCGCCCTCACGCTCCCGAATGGACTCCAAGTAACGGGTGCTGAGAATACGCCCTATCATCTCCATATTCAGGTCGTTAGACAGCGTATAGGGCATGTCGTACGAAGTGTACTGAATACGGTTGCTGGCGGTAGTGGTCTCCATCTTTCGAGTGAAGTAGTTGCGCTGTATACCCTTTGGCGCACGCACGCCGTTGTCGCGCACTTCCTCCCGTGCCTTGGTGGTCTTCATACCGCCCAGCCATTGGCAGACTTGCTTCTGCACGCTCTTGTCCTTGGGGTCTATATTGCCTACCAGTACGAAAGTGAAGTCCGCAGGGTTGGCAAAACGCGTGTTATAGACAGCGAGGCACCGGTCAACCGTAACCTTATCGAGGGCTTCAGGTGTCCATAACAATGCCCGCTCGGAGTGGTCGCTTGCGAATACCTGTACCGAGTCG
>CAVFIY010000187.1:0-4689 GCA_963622435.1 Bacteroides uniformis
ATAGTATAACGCAGGCGTACGACTACTGCACAGCGCATAACACCCATACCATTCGCCGGGGCGCACGCCGATACTTGAATGGTCCTTGTATGAAACTCTTTCCGAAAGCATACATCGGCGACAGACGGTTCGATGTACATTTCCAAAATTGTGAAGATGTGTTGTTTATGTTCCTTATCTCGGACAAGATGAAGCACCTTACTTTCACTTCGCCGAATGCCATTTACTACCGACGCTTTCGTGAGAACAGCCTGACGACGACCAAGCGTAATGTATGGCAGAGCATTCGTAACTCCATCAAGTGTCAGCACGCCCAATCGAAGATATATTTTCACCATTTGGGGCAGTATAGCACCTACCTGTACATCACGCGTTTCTGCGCCTGCCTCAAGTCTATCTACTACCGCCTCCGCTACGGCGTCTAACCCCTCCCCCTCCCCACTAACACCCTATAGCCTCTATAACAACTATAATACCTATAGCAACTATAGCCGCTATAAAAACTATATCACCTATTCCGCCGCCTGGGGGCGTGGGTGTCCCCACCCGCGACAGGTCGCAAGACCTGTTTGACCATACTTTGACCTCCCCTCCTTTGAAGGAGGGGGCGGGGGAGGTCTTAACCTGGGGGCGTGGGTGTCCCCACCCGCGGCAGGTCGCAAGACCTGTTTGACCATACTCTGCAGTCCCCCTCTCTGAGGGGGGGCGGGGGAGTCGGCTATCATCTCGCTATCCTCTCGCTACTCTCTATAGGATATTCTTAGGTGATTCTTAGGTGATTCATAGGTGATTCTTAGGTGATTCATAGGTGATAAAGCAATCAATACCGAATCAGTACTGAACCATTTTCCCCAAATCCCCACACATTACACATTACAAATTACACATTAAACATCGCTATGGCAGAAGTCATTTTAGAAGGCTCTTTTGAGTCCTTGCACGGCAAACTCAGTAAGAAATCGGACATCGTCTACCGCCGCAAATCCCCGACTGTGCGGAGCAAACGCGCCATTCAAGACGGGCCCCAGGAGGCATACCTTATTACTCACCCGCGCGACAGGAAGAAGAACCCGCCGCAGGGTGCGGAACTCGAGACGCTGAACCGCTTTCGGGAGGCGTGCCGACTGACCTCCGAGCAACTCAACAACCCCGAAACTCGTCCCTATTGGGAAGCACGCTTTCGGGAGCAACTGATTCATTCAGAGCAGAATACAGACGCCGCCTCACCCTCCGGCGGCAGCAAAGTCTATACCCAACTATGGGCGTACACCCGTGCCACCATCCTCCGCCAACTTCAGCAGAAATCCTAAACGCCCCACCCTCATCAAGCATTATCAACAGAATCCAATCCGCCAATACCCCACACACAAGAAACACATTCCCAACATAATCCACAAAAAAGCAAATTTCACTTGCACAATCACTAAAAAAAGTGTACCTTTGCCGCACTTTTCGAGATAAGGCATTTACGACCGCCGCAAAACCAAACACAACAGCACACAACAAAGCACCACACAACAGAGTACAACAAAACAAAGCAGAATAAAACACAACAAAGCAGCACATCCGACAGCCTGGGGGCGTGGGTGTCCCCACCCGCGGTGAGCCGTCAGGCTCAGTTGACTATACAATGCCAAACTCCCCCACGCCTAATAGAACACGCAGAATAAGCACACCCCCCCCAAACACAAAAAAAAAAATGACCACTCCCCAAGAACATACCCCGGACCGTGGCGAGGTTATCATTTACCAATCGGCTGACGGTGCAGCGCAATTAGATGTGCTGCTCAATAATGAGACCGTGTGGCTCACTGCCGACCAAATGGCAACGCTCTTTCAGCGGGACAAGTCTGTCATTAGCAGGCATATAAAGAATGTGTTCGAGACGGGCGAACTGACCCCGGACACGACAGTTGCAAATTATGCAACAGTCGTGCATCGAGGATTCCGTGGTGAAGTTATGGAGAATATCGCCTACTATAATCTTGACATGATTATCTCCGTGGGGTATCGTGTCAATTCAATACAAGGTGTACAATTCCGCCGCTGGGCGACACAGCGCATCCGCGAATATATAGTCAAGGGCTTTGCCTTGGACGACGAACGACTGAAAGGCAATGCAGGCGGTGCTTATTGGCGTGAGTTGCTCGAACGCATACAGGATATCCGTAGCGACGAGCGACTTATCTATCGCCAAGTGTTAGACCTCTATGCCACGAGTTACGATTACGACAAAACCGCCGCAGAGAGTCAGCAGTTCTTTGCCGCCTATCAGAATAAGTTCCACTTTGCTATCCACGCCCATACGGCAGGAGAGTTGATACGCGAGCGGGCGGATGCGGATAAACCCTTTATGGGTTTGCGTTCATTTAAGGGGAGGCAACCGGTCAAGGCAGAGGTGTCGGTGGCAAAGAATTATATGGAGGCAGAGGAGTTAGACGCTATGAAGAGCCTCGTTTCCGGTTTCTTCGACTTCGCAGAGATGCAAGCCAAACTGCACAAACGGATGTATATGCGGGACTATCTCAACTTGTTAGACAACCTGATACGCGCCAACAATCGCCCTGTGCTGGAGGGCAAAGGCAAGATATCTTTCGAGCAGGCGAAAGAGTACGCCGAGAACGAATACAAGAAATACAAAGAGCGCACCCTCTCTCCGGCAGAAGAAGATTATATGGAAACCATCAAAGCCCTCTCCGCCCACGCCAAGACCGCCCAAGCCCACAGCGCAAACAATAGGCAAGAACCGAATAATATACAATAAGCGGCTATGGAACAGCAAGCAATGCAATTATTCGAGAGTACGCAAGTGCGTATGGTCTGGAACGAAGAAGAAGAAAAGTACTATTTCTCCGTCGTAGATGTAGTTAAAGTCCTCACAGACAGTGTTGACCCACGCACATACTGGAAAGTACTCAAGAACCGCCTCAAGAAAGAGGGAAACGAAACGGTTACAAATTGTAACCAGTTGAAATTACAAGCCACTGACGGCAAACAACGCCTAACGGATGTCGCCGATACAGAGCAGTTGCTGCGTATCATTCAGTCTATCCCATCGCCCAAAGCAGAGCCGCTCAAGCAATGGCTCGCAGAGGTAGGCAGCAAGCGCATAGACCAGATGATAGACCCCGAACTGACATTCCAAATGGCAGTGGAGGACTATCGCCGTCAGGGTTATACCGACGAGTGGATAAATGAACGCATGAAGTCTATCATGACGCGCAAAGCACTAACCGACGAATGGAAACGAGTAGGCATAACCAAAGAGCAAGACTACGCAATACTGACCAACATCCTAACGAAAGCGTGGAGTGGAATGACCACACGGGAATACAAGACATTCAAAGGACTAACCAAACAAAACCTGCGGGACAATATGACAGGCGTAGAGGTCGCACTCAACACTTTGGCAGAAGCCTCCACCAGAGAACTCTCGAGGCAGCGCAATCCGCAGACACTCCGACAGAGCAAGCACATTGCCCAAGACGGTGGCGGGGTAGCAAAGGTAGCACGCCAACAACTCGAAAAAGAATTAGGCAAATCAGTACTCTCTCCCTATAATGCCGAGCAGATAAAACAAATTGAAAACACCCATATTGAGGACACCGAAGCACTACCCGAGAATACAATAACTGACAAAGACAAGGCATAGCCAACACACCCAATGCCAAACGACAACCATTTATGGAATCTCAAAACATAGAATACAAACAATCGTGGCACGACGAATACCTGAAGTGGGTATGTGGTTTTGCCAACGCTCAAGGCGGTCGCATTTACATCGGCTTGGACGATGATGGTCGTTTGGTAGGTTTGACGGACGCAAAACGATTGTCGGAAGATATTCCGAACAAGATACGAGAGCATATCGGTATCGTATGCGATGTCAATCTACTGATACAGAACGACCTACCATATATAGAAATTCTTGTTCAGCCTAGTAGTGTACCCGTCTCTCTTCGTGGGCGTTACTACTATCGCAGCGGGAGTGTAAAGAACGAACTGACAGGAACGGCACTCAATGAGTTTTTGCTGTCCAAGACAGGTAGGACATGGGACGATGTCATCGAACCGCGTGCCACAATGGACGACATAGACCCGATTGCTATTCAGCGCTTTAAGGTAGAAGCGAGCAAGGGCGACCGTATGGGCGTAATTGATGGGCTGACCGATTGGGAGTTGCTCACCAAATTGCGTTTGACCGACGGCAAACAACTGAAGCGTGCAGCATTGATTCTATTCGGCAAAGACCCGGGACATTTCTATCCGAACATTGAGTTCAAGATAGGGCGTTTTGCTGACGATATAACACTCATCCACCAAGATATAGTGGAGGGCAATCTAATGAAGATGCTTCAAGATGTTTTGGAGATACTGGAGTATAAGTATATTATCCGCAAGGTCAAAATAGAAGGCTATAGTCGAGTACAACAACGCGGAAACTATCCGCGTGTAGCACTGCGCGAGATGATACTCAATAGTCTTGTTCATCGCAGTTACCTCGGACCGATGGTGCAGATGCGTGTGTACGACGACCATATCGTGCTGTGGAACTATGGCACATTGCCTACCGAATTGACAGTGCAGCAATTGTTCGCGCCACACCCTTCATTCCCACGCAATCCGTTGATAGCCAATGCCTGTTTCCGTGCCAATATGATAGAGTCTTGGGGCAGCGGCATTCAACGC
>CAVFIY010000188.1:0-2896 GCA_963622435.1 Bacteroides uniformis
AAAGAGATGAAGACGGTGGAGTGGGGCTTGCTCTATAACCGCTATCGGGACACCCCGCTGACCGCCACGGCATTGGGCGATGAGGTAGCCCGCCTGATGCGGGACTCCGATGTGCAGCGCAAGTCGGGTATCTTCGAGTATGTGTTCGACCACGACATCCGCCATTTGGGTATTCGTGCGTTCGACGACAATACCAAGCGGGAGGTGTATGAGCGACAAGGGGGAGTCTGCCCGCTCTGCGGCAAGCATTTCGAAATAGAGGAGATGGAAGCCGACCACATCACCCCGTGGGTCGAGGGCGGTCGCACCATTGCCGACAACTGCCAAATGCTCTGCCGCTCCTGCAACCGCCACAAAAGCAGCAAATAAGAGGCGTAAGAGCCACTACCTCTATAAAGACTATAACACCTATAGCAACTATCAAATAGGAAGCAACACGAACAACAGCGGAATCAGCACCCCTATCAGGAACTCAATACCACCGATACCGATAAGGCTATGCTTGCCACGGAGCATCAGCAGCCCCGTCAGCACGATGACTATCATCGCCACGGCGAAGATGTCCGAGAAGCAAGTCCACGCCTTGCCGGGATTATAGTGCAATTTGCTCAAACTGCCCAACACAGGGCGTTTGCGTACTTGCTCCAGGGTGCCGACACCCGTCTGCAGGTTCACCGTCAGGCTGCTGTTGCCGCGCAGGAAGACCTTGAGCGTCGTCTGGTCGGGGAAATAGTGCTGCAACTCCTGCCCCGCCACGCCACAAGTCTGCAGCCAATCGGCTATCACCGTGGGCGATACCTCACTGCGCACGGTAGGCGCCAGCGCATATTCCGAGCGGTGTACGGCATATTGGCTATTGAAAGTATCCTTGTGGTTAAGCGCAATGCCCGACACGGCATACACCAAGAGCATACCCGCAAAGACAAAACTCAAATCGCGGTGAATCAGCCGCAGCCACTTGCGCACTTTCGCTCCTCTCGATGTCGCGGAGCGGGGCGACGGAACAGACTGTTGCGTTGCCATACTACTCCGCCGTAATTATCTCGTAACTAACGGCTTCTGCAAAATAGCCGTGAATAGCCTGTTGCTCGGTGGCACAGCCTTGATTGCCCTCGCCGTGCTTTTCGGCAGGGTTGTCTTGGGGCTGCGGTGCATACTCATAGGCGTGCAGCACACCCCGCACACGAACCACATTATTGATACAAGCGGCATCGAAATTGCCCATCTTCGCCCCTTCCACACGTAGAATATGGGGACGGATAACGGTATCTGCCTCCGCATATACGGTGTCGGCGAGTTGCCCGACTAGGAACGCTTTTCTGCCGCCGTGTTTGCAGAGGTGTGTGCATACGCCCTCAAACGAAATCGTATCGCCCACCAGCGAATCGGCTGCGGCATACACTTCGTCAATGGTATAAACCACGGGGGCAGGTGTAGAGGAGGAAGAACAAGATGCGAGCGTCAGCAGACCGGCTGCCGCTGCCAGAAAGAAAGTCTTTTTCATAATTTGTGTAGGGAACAGTAAGGAAAAACATTGCGGCTGCTCCGATAGAAACAGCCGCAATTATTGTGCCAATCGCTACCGGCGGCAATTACAACTCCTGCCCGAGCGCATTATAAGTCTTGTCGCCGCGACGAATATAGAGTTGCCCGTTGCGGAAGAACTTCACGGCTTTTGCAGCAGGTGCAACTGCGTCGGAGATACCGGTTGTGTGGTCGGGTTCATAGAGATTCTCGATAGCAATAACGCCACGGAAACCACTGTCTTGTGCAGTATAGGTCTGTGTGCCGTCCGCCGCAAAAGTAACATTCGCTTTCGTGCGGAAAGCATAGACAAACTGCCCGTTCTTTGTAAGAACCGCCCCTTTGATTGCTTCCATCCCGTTGGCAATAACCAGTGCCGTAGTGTCCACGGGCTGCAGATTGGTAGCAAAATGATAGAGCGAGATGCGGTTGCTGCTCTTCCAATCGTATGCATATGCGGAAACGGTATCGTTGTGTGTGCAGAGTGCCGCTGCCCCCGTGATACCCGCAGAGGCAATGCAAGCCGCCTTTTCCGCCTTGCCGGTCGTCAGGTTCACTTTCATTACAAATCCGCGAGTGGCAGTTGCCCCCACTGTATCCGTTTCACCATACGGAATCTGCCCGTTGAAGAAGCCTGCAAAATACGCATTCTCTCCGTTCACCAACTCATCATACACGGTGAGATTACCGCCATTGCCGGCGGTATTCTTCTCTATGCCTGTATAACTTAATTGCTCGCACGAAAGGTCGGTCGAAAGCGTAGCGGCGAGAATACCGTTATTGGCGACACTGCTCGTCAGTGTCTTGCCTCCCCAAGAGAAAGTGCCGTTGGCTTGTGCAGTGAAATTACCCGCATAGTAGAGTTTGCCGTCTATGTATTTGAGTGTACCTATCGTCTTCCCCTCCGTGCCTTCGCTGACAGCAGAAGCAAGGAGTTTGCCGTCTGCACTGATTTTCAACACGGCTAAGCTGCCCTTTGCCGACTTGGTAAGAATGGTATCTTTGTCCATGGCAATACCTTTGGTCAGCACCGTGAGGAGATAGAGGTTCGTGCCGTCGGTTGCCAAATCGACGATTGAGAAACCGGCAGTCTGCCCTGCTACCTGCCCGAGGGTGCAGACAGTCTTCACGCCCGTGTGCGAAGCGCAGAAGATACCTCCGTATTGGTAAGCGTTCTTGCTATCGTACACACCTGTAATAGCCACCGAGTCGAGACCTTCGGAGTCGGTATTCACAACTATTTGCAGTGCTTTATCATCTGCCAAACGGTTGCTGTCGGAGTGGCAAGCGACCACTGCAAGATAGAGTTCACCGTTGTCAGTAGCCACAGCGGCTTTACTCTTGATATTGCCGCGATTGCTTGTGCCTATCC
>CAVFIY010000188.1:2906-4683 GCA_963622435.1 Bacteroides uniformis
GTAGCGTCCTCTTTGTTGATTTCGCCGAAGACGAGGTTTGTATTCGTCTGTTTCATATACTCCTTAAAAGGAGCCGTAGGCAACTCTACAGAAGAAATATACGCCGATGGGGCAGCCCCCACCGAACCGGCATCGCCAAGGAAGAATATACTGCCCGAAGCATTGGTATAGACACGCTCTACGGTAGAAGTACCGTTCGTGTTGTCATTGTGCATCTCGACTGCGCTGTAGCCGACAAAGTCAGATGCCGAAAGGGACGCACTCAGAGCGACTGCGCCCAAAAGAAGAAAAGTTTTATTCATGCTGTAAATGTTTTTGTATGCATACTATTACACACTGCACATACGACTAGTACATACGACCGGTACCGATAGCACGGATAGTACACACGGCTAGTATCAACAGCACAGTGTCTTGTGCTGCAAAGGTACGACAAAAAACAGAGCCAACCAACTTTTCCGCCCCCGCCAACCCCAAAATACCAACAAATAGGGATTCCCCCTCGCCTAACCAGACGAACTAGATTAACTAGATAACCTAGATTCAACTACCCCTTATATTTGGTTATATTTGGGATAATTTTTCGTGTATTTGTTTCTCTTATAAACAAATAGGCTCAAATATAGTCCAAATATGCTTTTCATATCAATTCGTGTCCATACGCCGCAGGCGTCCGTCCAAGAAGAATTGTTGTCTCCGGCGACACGCCGGTTGCCCTGGCGTACCCCCACAGCCTATTTGCGTATATCAATTAGTTTTCGTACCTTTGCAGCCGAAAAACACGACCGCCTATCTGCGAAGACAGGCTAAACAACAAAAGACCACTGTGTTAGGGATCATCATCAACCCAAAATCCGGGAAACGCGCTTTCCGTGTGCAACGCATCTACCTCTGGCGACTGCTGAGGCAGCGGCACGAGCCGTTTGCCTATCGGCTGACCAAATATGCAGGGCACGCCATCGAACTGGGGCGCGAATTGGCAGAGAAAGGCTACGATGAGATATTGGTGCTTGGCGGCGACGGCACACTGTCCGAGGCGGTAAACGGCATTATGCGTGCCAATATCTCCGACGAGCAACGACAGCAAATCAGCATCGGTATCATGCCTCGCGGCACGGGCAACGACTACGCCCGCTATTGGAGGCTAACCAAGAACTACAAACAGGCACTTGCCCGTTTCTTCGACGGGGAGAAACGCCCCATCGACATCGGCTGCGTTACATATTGGCGTAACGGCATTGCCCACCATCGTTATTTCCTCAATTCGGTTGGCTTCGGCGTGGACGCACTCTGCTGCTCGTGGGCAGCGACACTGAAGTACTACATCGGCAGCCACCATGTCAACTATTTTTTCGCCCTGCTTGCCGCCATCGCAGCGCATAAATCCACTCGTATCCAACTCGTTGCGGACGGGCAGACCGTAGTGAACGACCTGCTCTTCACGATGAATATCGGCAACGGACCCTACTCTGGCGGCGGTATTCGGCAGAATCCGAAAGCCGACCCGCAAGACGGGCTGTTCCACGCTATCTTCGTCGAGAAACCAACCGCCCGCCAAGTGCTTCGTGCTATCCCAAAACTGTTCAACGGGCATCTGACCGACTTGGATTTTATCCATTCCTTCACCGGCACGGATATACATATCGATACCCGCAAGCACCTGCTCTTTGAGGCAGACGGTATACTCGAGAACATTATGGGTCCTTGCGAGGTACACTGCCTCCACCATGCGATGAACATTCGTGTTTAGAAGTTGAGGAGTTGAATAGTTTAGGAG
>CAVFIY010000189.1:0-4628 GCA_963622435.1 Bacteroides uniformis
CCGCCTGGGGGCGTGGGTGTCCCCACCCGCGACGGTTTGGAACAAACCGTTTGACTATGCTGTGGAGAGTCCTCCTTGCCCCAGACATCCAGCCTCCCCAGAAATCCAGTTTCCCCCTTAATACCCTAGAACATCTAGCCTATCTAGAGTATCTAGAGCGTCTAGCACATCCAGCCACCTGGGGGCGTGGGTGTCCCCACCCGCGACGGTTTGGAACAAACCGTTTGACTATGCTGTGGAGGAGTTCTCTTTGCAAACTCCTCACCGTGGACTCAACCGGCTCTGTCGAGCCGCCGCGGGTGAGGACACCCACGCCCCCAGGCTACCGGATGTTCGACCCGCTCTGCTGTCCCCCTCCTTGAGGGGGGGGGCGGGGGAGTCGGTGTTCGCCCTCTTCCTTTGTTTTCTTCTATTTTTCTTGCCGCGAAGCGGCATAGGAGATTAGTGGGCAGGCGCGGTAGACTCGGCATAGGAGATTAGTGAAAGCGAATGACTATCCCGACCACGCCGAGGAGCAGGAGGGCGGCGCAGGCGCCGGCGAGGAACCACCCGCTGCGGTTGGGCTTGTGCGTGGTGGTGGGGGCGACCTGCACGACCCGTTCGAGGAAGACCGTGTCTGTGCGTTGGGCAACACGCTCCCGCCAACGGGTCTCGGTTCGGTCGCGGAACACCGTGTCGCCACGGGTGTATTCGTGGAGCAGCAGCGTGTCCCGCATGAGCAGTGTGTCGTGCGTGGTGCGTATCTCGTTGCGGACGCTGTCTGTGGTATAATCGGCAAAACGAAAGGTGCACTTTTTGCAAAACGAAAGGTACACGAAAAATTCAAAACATAGAGTAACAGAAGTGGACATCAACTCGGTGACCGCTTCTGTTGTTTAGAGGTTCTTTTTGAGTATGTTTTTCAAGTTCAAACGCTATTCAAATACTGATTGAACACCATTTGAAGCCCCCAATAAACACTTGTCAGAAAAATGCGTTTTTACAACGGTTTTTTCGTTCAAAAAATTTGCATATATCGCAGATTTTTGGTACACTTTGCTATGTATTAAGTAATACCTTGCAACTACACATTGAGTACAAACTTGACATCTTTTTCGCCTTGCAAGAGACGGAAAGTGTTGAGGAGGTTGCTTTCGTAGATGTGTACATTGCCCAAAAACAAGGTGATGGACTTGAGCGGTAATTCTATTTCGCGTGCCATCAAATAAAGGTGGTAGATGTCCGACGGCAAACCCAGACTGGCATCACTGCTGCGTTGGTAGGCAGATACAATCACACCGCCGTCTTCTATCTGAAATTGCACCAATGACAGGCACGGTTGTTGGTTGGTTTCCGCACCCGTCTCTCCGAGAAACAGTACATAGTTCTTGCTCTCACGCATCTCTTTCTTGATTTTCTCTACCAATGCCGGAAACTTGCGGAAATAAGTCGGGTACGAATTTACCAACTGGTCGCCGCAATAGTCCCACCATGTAATGCCTTCTGCACGATACTGCTCCGTAGATGTAATACCCGCCTCGAAGAGTTGGAGTTCTGTCTTGAGTTTCTTACGCGCAATGCCGTGCGTCTCAAATATATCCAATAGGTCTGCGGGCGTGAGGTGCAATACCTGATTGGTAAGATACTGAATGCCGCCTTTCTTGTTGGTCTGTTTCTTTCCCTCCGAAAGGATATGCGAGAGGGTCTCATAGTACTTGTTCATAACAATATGGATTTATCGGGTTACATCTTTGCGCTTTAGATAGATTTATGTTCTTGCGTCCGGCAATCTTATCGGGCATTCCGATTTTCGGGTTTCAACAAAGACCAATTCCTCTACCAACTATATCCGAACCCGTAGGTTATGCCTATTCCGATATACGGCTGAAAGGCGGCTTGCATAGTGGAGGGGCGTACGCCTAATCCGTATCCTGCTTGCAGACCTATCACTACACTTTGTCCGAAACGACCTCTTTTTTGCGGCTTTGAAACCTCTATCGGCACATAGCGGGTAAATGTATCGATGCGGTATATATCGAGGCTGTAATCGTACATTTTGACGGCTTGTACACGCAGTCGGTAGTCGTGTGTGCTGTCTATGTAATTCTGCGGAATATCGGCTATATACACCGTGTCGTGCAGCACCACTGTGTCGTATCGGTAGTTCTCCTGCAAGATTGTTCGACTTTCCCGTATCGTGTCGTGGCGAGTTACCACTATCGTATCGTAGCGCACCCGCTCTGTCGGTTCGGTCTGCTTGTCCGTGCGCCATGCCGTGAACCCCAACAGCCACACAAGCAACAGAACGATTGCCGTTCCTATCAGCGTGCTTACTATGTGTGTGAGGTCTATCTTCATTGGTTCAGTAGAGCAGGCACATCAGCATAAAGCCGAGTGCCATACCCGTGAAAAGCGATATGAGGCGGACAAAGTCGTGCATCTTATTCTATTTTTCTATCCATTCGGCGATGAGTATTCCGTTACTCTCCGTCTGTCGAAACAGGCGTGGTTGTGAGCGAGAGGGCAGCGGGATAGCCGGTTCGGAAATCGTACGCTTCGATAGCGGTTGCGTCGGTGAGAGCGGCAACGGCTGCTCGGTGCTCCTCTGTACGGCGGTAACATTTGAGTGCATAGAGTTCAATGGCTTGCAGCAATTCTTTGGCTTTGTCTATCGTGCAATGGATAGCGTTGTCGCCAAGATAGAGCGTGGTGTCGGTTTCGCCTGCGGCTTGCTCGGCAGCGATAGAGTTCGACAAGCCCACACGGGTTGCCTTATCCCACCAACCGCTATTGCCGTCAATGGTAATGGTGTTTATGTCCGCCGATTGGTCGTAGTCTGCGATGTTGTGCAGCACGACACTACGCACCAATGCGGCATACTTGGTGAGGATGTCGGTCTTGTCCTCCCCCGTCGGCTCGTGGTCAAGCACCGACTGCAAGCAGATAGTCATATCGTCTTGCTCCTGCGGCAGCAGGTTGAGGTAGTAGTATTGCTTGCCGTTTCGCTCATATGCCTGTTGCACCTCTGCGAACTCGCTTGTCTGAATGGCTGTTTTTACCATAATGCTGTAGTAGTTTATTTCGTTGTTTATACTTGTTTCTTACTTTGATGACCCGCATATTCTCGATATAGCAGTATCGCTTTGCCTCTTGGCTGACTTGTTCCCACACCCTGCGGCGTATAGCGTACGACTTGCGGTGTGTCAGGTAGCCCATATAGGAGTTGTAACGCTGTGCAAACTCCTCGTGGGTATTCACCCGCTCGTGTGCATAGTAGGCGTTGTATCGCCGCACGAGGTTGGTGAGGTTGCCTACCGTTCTGTTGCCTGCGTAAATCCTTCCGTGTCGGATAGTGCTGCCGATGAAAGTCAGTCCGTGCCGTACGGGTTGGAGATAGACTTTGTCCGGGTGAAGTATCAATCCCCGCTCGGCAAGCAGTTTCCGCACGAGGGGCAGCAGCCGTAACAGTTCCTCTCTGGTGCGGGCGAACACCACGAAGTCATCCACATAGCGCCCGTAGCGGGTGTCGGGCAGTTGCGACAGATAGATGTCGAGCGGTTGCAGGTAATAGTTGGCAAATATCTGACTTGTCAGGTTGCCTATCGCCTGCCCATAGTCCGTGCCGTTGCAGAACAGCGACTTGTTCGGCGGGAGTATGTCCCACAATCCCAAATCGCCCTGCCGTGTGCAGTTGCATTCAGGCGAGTGGAGAGCAATCAAGCGGGTAAGCCACACGACATCTTCGACATCGGTTGCTTGGTAGTTTGCCCGTATAAACCGCTCCAATGCGTCTGCAAGCGTGGGCTTATGAATACTCATAAAGAACCCCTGCAAATCGCATTTCAGCACCCAGCCGTCAGCGTACCGCTCCGCCATCGCTGCCACCCGCTGCACGCCGTACTCTGTCCCTTTGCCTTTGCGACAGTTGTAGGTGTCGCTTATGAAAGCCGCCTCGAATAAGGGCAGCAATCGGAGGATTAGCAGGTGGTGGACTATTCTGTCTCGAAAATCGGCTGCAAACACCTCCCGCACTTTCGGTCGTGTTACGCAAAAGGCAATCGACTTGCCTATTGTGTAGCGGTGGGTATTCAAATCATTCCAAAGAACATATATGTTTGTCAGTTCGTTCTGCTCAAACAGAGCGCAGGACTTGCTGTTTCTTTTCCGTCGGCGGCAATCGAGATAGGCTTCGTACACCTCTTCAATCGTACACCACATCATGTAGAATAAATTTCATAGCACACGAGCACACTGTTGTTGTTCGACTTGTTGTTGTTGTTGAACCCGCCATTGTTCAAGTTCACTGCGTTCGTACTACTATACTGACAACTCGACCACCAGTTACCGCGCCTGCTGCCACTGACTTGTTCTTAACTCTCCGCTCTTACGATGGTGTGAGTGGGCAGCCACCTTTAATCTATATGCTCTCTTGACAGTCTGTGCTGCCAACTCCGGCTTGTGTATTGTCTGCTTGCACTTTCCGTAGCCACCCGTTGACCTGCCGCTCTATGCTTGCCAACGGCTTGGCTAAACGAAGGTAGTTCTCCAACCGCATATAGCCATGCTCATTGCTGAGTTTGAGGAGGGTCTTCAGTGTGGTGTATTGCCCGATGTATCTGCGCAGGGCTTGCTCCCGTCGTTCGGGAAAG
>CAVFIY010000190.1:0-4604 GCA_963622435.1 Bacteroides uniformis
TGGGTTGTGGACTAAGGAATTCTTGCGAAGCCCACTGGGCTTCGCTCGCTGCGGGCACTCAGTGTGCTACGCACACCTGCCCTCCGCTTCACCCCACCCGCTGCGGCTCGTCAGAGCCGTTTGACTATACTGTGAGGGAGTCCTCTTCGCCCAATTCATAATTCTTAATTCATAATTCATAATTAGATAACCTCCCTGTTCTTTCCCTGATGTTACCCTGTTCTTATGCCGATACACATAATGAGTAGTAGTACCGATACAAGGAGTATGCAATGTGGATAGAGCAGTTAGCATATTGGGGGATTGTACTGTGAATAATAGTCTGTGGCGACACGCCACCATTGTTAATTGAATTCTGCTGCAAAGATACAGTGTTTTTCGTGTCGTTGTTGGGCATAGTGCGCAATTTTGTGTTTTTTTCTTTGTTTTTTCTGTCTTGGTCAGTCCTCTTTCCTGTCTGCGTTTCTGTTGTCAGTCAGTAAATCAGTCCTTTAGCCCGTTAGGGCGGTCTTTCAGCGAACGCAGTGAGCGGTCTTGCAGCCCCGTAGGGGCGTTCCTTTAGTCCGTAGGACGGTCTTGCAGCCCTCTTTGTTTGTGCCGCACAAACAAAGAGGGCTGCTCTGGTGAGCAGCCCTCTCGGTCAATTGAAAGCGACTTGACTATAAAATCCTAACGAGCCAATTTGCCTCGGCGAATCTCACTGCTGACCCTCAGGAGTATTGGTCGGACGCCACTAACTCGTAGGATAACTTGTACTTCTTGTTCTCTGTCCCCGTACTTCTTGTTCTTTATCTAGTCCTTTGTTTTTCTAATTCTTTAGTGTTTCCCCCGCTGAATAACTTGTGATTCTTGTTCCGGACACCCGTATTTCTTGTCTTCTGCCCTTATCTGTATCCGCTTTGTATTTCGGGTGCAAAGGTACGCCTTTTTCGGCGTATGGGCAAGAAACCTATGTGCACAATAGGGGGGGGGTAATTTGCTGATATACAGTCAGTTATGATTTGTAGTGTGTACATTTCTCCTCTCTGTGTCTACATCCCGTCCCCGCTGCGGCTATTTGCCAGGGGTGTATGGTCTGTTTTCGGGGCGATAAGTCGTGTGTCTTTTACGCTGTTTCGAGGGCGAGGTGGAGGAGGTGGTCGTAGAGGGCAGTGGCGGTGGTGCCGAGTTTCTTTGCCACGCGGAGTTTGAAAGTGCGGATGCCCGAGGGGGCGTAGTAGATGTAGGCGGCGAGTTCCGCTTGGGTCTTTTCCCGATAGAGAATACTATAGACGCAGTAGGTTATTTCCCGTTCGGATAGGACGCCTGTCTGCTCTAATTTCCCGATGAATTCGGCAAAAGGTTGTGCTACATCGTGTTTCATTGTGGCGTAGGTGTTCCATTCCCGAGGGGGCTGCGGATAGTGTGCGGCGAGGCGGTTCACCTCCCCCAGGAAGTCCCCTAACAGGCGTGCGCTTATCTGCGCCTGCTCCGTCACCTGTTCCGTCATCTGCTGCAACTGTGCCTCGTGCTGTTGGCGTTGGGCAGTCAGTGCCTCCTCTTGGGCGGTCAGTATTTCTTGTTGGGCAAGCAGTTGCTGCTCTTGAGCGAGGATAATCCGTCGCTGTTTGCGGTGTCGTACATAACTCAACCCCCAGAAACACAGTCCCGTGCAGACCAGTAGGCATACTGCTATCTGCCAGTGTATCAAGGGGCTGCTCGGTATTTCTCCCGCTCCTGCCTCTTCTATATGTTCCATATCCGTTTCCTCGTCTTCGAGTACCTCCGCCGCTTGTTCCGCATCGACTACGGCGCGTACCTCTTCCTCTGCGGCACAGCCCACGCTGACCATAAGGAGGAAACTAGCCGCCAGTACACTGATAATATGAACGATAGAGTGCTGCCACATAGTAGGTATATTGATAGAGTGTTATCCGTCTGCGCCTCGACAGGTGTGTTGATAGAAGCCCAATGCCGTGTCGGAGTAACGCTGTGTTTGTACAGGTATAAAAGGTGTGTTTCTGTAGGTATAAAATTGTAGCCCCGAACGATTTTATCCGTTTGGGGCTACAAAAGTACATCTTTCTTGTGGATTACACAAGCAAAATGTTAAATAAATGGATTTTTCTACTTACTTTTTGTCAATTACACCCTGTGCCTTGCCTCCTTATATGCGTCGGATAGTGCGCAGATAGTGGGTGTATTTCCCGTTGAAATCGGCAGAATTTGCTTGTTCGTAGGAGAGAATACCCGTGCTGTCTATCTTCTCTACCTTGACGCGCCCCGAGCAGTGCAGTACCCGTTCTTGGTCGAGCAGGATACCCACATGGGAGATGTGCGTGTCGTCTTCGCTGTGCGAGAAGAAGACCAAGTCCCCCGCTTGGGCGGCGGCGAGGTCGGCGACGGGTTCGCCCTGCGTCGCCTGCTCCGAGGCGTTGCGTGGCAGGTGCTTGCCGAAGAGGGTGAATACGGTCTGTGTGAAACCCGAGCAGTCCATGCCGAAGGTGTTCTTTCCTCCCCATTGGTAGGGGATATTGAGGAAGAAACGGGTGGCTTGCTGGAGCGTATCGGCTTGTAGTTCAAGCGGTTGGGTATAGACCATGCTCGGTGTGATATGGAAGCGCACGCCGAGTACGCTGAATATCCCCTCCCCGTTCTCGACGGTGTATTGCGGTAGGCGGGTGCCTGCCGTCAGGGGAATGGTCTGCCCGTTGTTCTCGCTGACGGCAATCGTCATCGGGAACGCCACGACGGCGGCTTTCTTCAGTGCCTCCGTGTGGGCGGTGTATTCCTCGTCGGTCATGGGGGTAAGCATCTTGCTATCCACCCATCCCGTTTGCCCGTCGAGAGTCAATTTAAGCCGAATCCAACGGTCTTTTTCCTCCTCGATAGTACCCGTTTCGCCGAAGAGCATCTGTGTTATCTGCTCCGCCTGTTCCCGTGCTTCTGCCCGCACGGGGATTACGCTGTATAGTGCTAGTGCAAACACTTCGATTAATTAAGAATTAAGAATTATGAATTATGAATTGCGTGGGAACTGACGCTATAGTTGCTATAGCCGCTATAGATTCTATAGCCGCTATAGATTCTATAGTTGCTATAGTCCCTATAGTTGCTATAGCCTCTATAGTTGCTATAGTCGCTATAGCCCCCTTTTCTGCCGCCGCAGGCGGCGGGGACTACCATACCTCTTGCGGGGGTGTGTTGGTGGTCTTCGGATAGTCGATGTTGTAGTGCAGACCGCGGCTCTCTTTGCGCTCAATGGCTTGGCGGGTAATGAGATAGCCCACATTAATCATATTGCGCAGTTCGCAGATGTCCCGTGTCGCTTTCACGCGTTTGAACAGGTCTTCCGTCTCTTCGTAGAGCAGGTCGAGCCGCTCCCAGGCACGCCTCAGGCGCAGGTTCGAGCGCACAATGCCTACATAGGTGGACATCACTTGCCCTACCTCGCGCACATCTTGTGCAATCAGCACGCGCTCCTCGTTGGAGAGTGTTCCTTCGTCGTTCCACTCGGGTACATGCTCGTTGAATTCGTAGTTTTCTATCATGCTCAGGCTGTGCCGCGCCGCCGCGTCCGCATAGACCACTGCCTCGATGAGCGAGTTGCTTGCCAAGCGGTTACCGCCGTGCAGCCCCGTGCAGGAACATTCGCCCACGGCGTAGAGGCGGTGGATGGACGACTCCCCGTCGAGGTTCACCTTTATACCCCCGCACATGTAGTGCGCACACGGTGCCACGGGGATGTACTCCTTGGTAATATCAATGCCGATACTCAAGCATTTGGCGTAGATATTGGGGAAGTGGTGTTTGGTTTCCTCGGGGTCTTTGTGCGTCACATCGAGGCATACATGGTCGAGTCCGTGTATCTTCATCTCGTTGTCGATGGCGCGTGCCACGATGTCCCGCGGTGCGAGCGACAGACGCGGGTCGTACTTCTGCATGAACTCCTCGCCGTTGGGCAGACGCAGGATGCCTCCGTACCCGCGCATCGCCTCTGTAATCAGGTAAGCGGGGTGTGTCTCGCCCGGGTGGAAGAGGGCAGTGGGGTGGAACTGTACGAACTCCATGTCCTTGACTTGCCCCTTGGCACGATAGACCATGGCAATGCCGTCGCCCGTGGCGATGTTGGGGTTGGTGGTGGTGGCATAGACTGCTCCCGTACCGCCCGTTGCCATGAGCGTCACGCGGCTCAAGTAGGTGTCTATCTTCCCCGTCTCGGGGTTGAGGATATACGCCCCGTAGCACTCGATGTCGGGCGTGCGGCGCGTCACGCGCATGCCGAGGTGGTGCTGCGTGATTATCTCAACGGCGAAGTGGTTCTCCAGCACATCGATATAGGGGTTATGGCGCACTGCCTCCATCAGCCCGCGCTGTATCTCTGCCCCCGTGTCGTCGGCGTGGTGCAGGATGCGGAACTCGGAGTGCCCGCCCTCACGGTGCAGGTCGAAATTGCCCTCGGCGTTCTTGTCGAAATTGACGCCCCAATGCACCAGTTCCTCAATCTGCTTGGGCGCATTGCGCACCACTTGTTCTACGGCGGCAGGGTCGCTCAGCCAGTCGCCGGCGACCATCGTGTCGTGGATATGCTTCTCGAAATCGTCCACCAACAGGTTCGTCACGGA
>CAVFIY010000191.1:0-4573 GCA_963622435.1 Bacteroides uniformis
CTCCCTACCTACTTCTTCCCCACTTTCTATCCTCTTCTTTCCCTCTTTCCTGCGCCTAATTATGCATTGTGAATTATGCATTTTGCATTGTGCATTGCATAGCCCCATGTTGTAAATTTCCCGCAAAGGTACGGAAAAATATTTGAAACTCGAAAATGTTTTGGCAAAAAAAATGAGGAGAAAATGCACTTATTCGACTATTGGATTATCATACGGGAAAAATAGAATATGACAGAGGGGTACTTTGGCAAACATTTTGTATAATTATAGTGGTATTTTCAAAAAGGATAAACCTCCGTTGTGCAGGTAAATATGTTGGAAAAATGAGTGTACAGCGTGCGTATGAGGTGTCTTAAATGGGAATACTTGGTTGCCTCGAGCCGAAGTGTGATTTTCGGAACGGGGCGTATCCTATGAAATAAATTATACAAAAAAGATATGAAAAAGCAATTTGTTTTATTGGCTGCACTCTGCCTCTTGATGGCATCGTGTGAGGATTCTGCCGAGGTGCGTGACGCAAAGGGCAGTTATCGTTTTAAGACTACGGGTAAGGTTACACTCACTACTCCTGATGAGACGAACCCCAAGGCAACGGTATCTACTGTTATCAACCTTACCAACGAAACCGGTTGGCTCCGCGTAAAGAGCCTGAAAGACGGCGACAAGGTAATGCTGACCTTCGACCAACTCAACGGCGATGTGTATCACACCGAGGGCACACTGTCGGGTAAGGACTTGACATTCAATTCGTTCAAGCGTACACTTGAGGTGCCGGTGGAGACGGAGTATGTGGATACGATTACCATTCCTATCATCGGGGGCGATACGATTACCCGTACGGTAACAAAGACCGAAATGTTTGATATTACGGTATCCGGCACGGGCAGAACCTACGAGGATGACTGTATAATCTTTACGCTGAACTACTCGGGTGAGTCGCAAACGGACAAACAACACACGATTGAAGGCACGGGCATCGAGATGCACTGCAATAAGTAAGCATACTTTTCGCCGTAATCCGAGAGAGAAAAGGACTATGGCGTAATGCTTTGTAAGAAAACAAATTATGAAACGTACACTCGTATATATAGGTCTGTTGCTCACGGCAATGGGGGTGCAGGCGGAGATGCTGACGCTCGACGACTGTCGTGCTTTCGCCCTGCAAGCCACCTCTACGCAGGTGAACGATGAGTTGCGTGCGGCAGCCGACCTCAATAAGCAAGCCGCCTTGGCTGCCATGTTTCCCAAGATAACCGCCAATGCAGCCTATACTTGGAACTCGCAGCACGCTGTCTTGTTGGCAAACCAAATGGATTTCTCCGCTGGTACTGCCATCATCGGCAAAGACGGTAGTGCATCGTGGCAGTGGAATGAAGGCTCGGCAATGAACCAATTGAGCCAACAGACTGCTAATCTGCCCGATGTGGGAAAGAAAGTCATGGCGTTGCAGAATGAGACGGGGCAAGCGCTTGCCGATGCCTATCAGCAACTCTATAACGCCTTGGATTTGGATATGACGCACCTCTTTGTGGGGCAAGTCGGTATTACGCAGCCTATCTATGTGGGCGGACGCTTGCGCGAACTCTATCGTATCGCCAAAGCCACCGAGCAGGCAACTAATATCGAAGCCGACAGCAAGAAAGACGATATCATCGTCAAAGTGGATGAGGCATATTGGCGGGTTATCTCCGTACAGAAGAAAAAGGAGCTCGCCACTACCTACTACAACTTGTTGGTAACACTCGAGAACAATGTGACCACGCTTGTGGAGGAGGGTATGGCGACCCAATCCGACCTGCTGAAAGTGAAGCAGAAACGCGGAGAGGCGGAGCTGAAGAAACTGCAAGCCGAGAACGGATTGGTACTGAGCAAGATGGCACTCTGCCAAATCTGCGGTTTCCCGTTAGAGCAAGACATCGTATTGGATGACTCGCATGTAGGCGAGGTCGTGCTGCACGATACCATTGCCGACTACACGGACATCATTGAGTCCCGCTCGGAGATACGCTTGCTCGAGCAGGCACAGAAGATT
Organism: Bacteroides uniformis; assembly: GCA_963622435.1. Classification (GTDB taxonomy): domain Bacteria; phylum Bacteroidota; class Bacteroidia; order Bacteroidales; family Paludibacteraceae; genus Colicola. The sequence goes on from CAVFIY010000191.1 coordinate 2,033, forward strand.
GCCGAATCGAATGCCAAGATAATGGCAGCCGGCTTGCAACCGAACATCGTGGCATCTGCCAACTACATCTATACAAACCCGAATGTGGAGAACGGCTTTAGTACCGATTGGAAAGGACACGGCTTCTTCTCGGTGGGCGTGGTGGTCAATGTGCCGATTGCGCATGCTGACGACATCTTGCGCTTGAAGGCAGCCAAGCACCAAGCCAAAGCGGTGGCACTCAAGACGCAGGACGCGCGGGAAATGCTCGAACTCCAAATCACACAGGCAAACCAAAAGGTGCTGGAGGCAAACCAAAAGGTGGTGATGACCGAACTCGGCGTGAAGAATGCCGACGAGGTACTGCGCTTTGCCAACGAGGCATTCCAAGCAGGTATGGCGACGGCGACAGACCTTATGCAGGCACAGACGGCATGGCTCTCCGCATCGAGTGACAAGATAGACGCCGATGTCGAGGCACAAGTCTGCGAGACCTATTTCAAAAAATATACATCAACTCTTAGATACTAAACTGTAATACTATAGCATATATAGCATTTATAGCCGCTATAGCAACTATAGAAAATAATATACTACAATGAAAAAGGAAAAGAAAGGTAGTTTAATGCTCGGTTTGGCAGCGATGTTAATTGTCGTTGTGATAGTAGCACTGGTAGGTGTGTTTGCTCTCAAGCCCGAAGAGGTATTGATTACGGGTGAGGCAGAGGCAACTGAGTATCGTGTGTCGGGCAAGGTGCCGGGGCGTATAGAAATGTATTTGGCAGAAGAAGGCGACCAAGTGAAGAAAGGCGATACCCTTGTGGTTATCAATTCGCCTGAGGTAGAAGCCAAGTTGGAGCAGGCTATGGCAGCGCGTGCCGCTGCCGAGGCTATCAGCGAGAAGGCACAGAACGGTGCACAGCGTGAGCAGATTACGGGTGCATACGAACTCTGGCAGAAAGCACTGGCAGGCGAGGAAATCTACCGTAAGAGTTACGAGCGTGTGCAACGCTTGTTCAATAAGGGTGTCGTATCTGAGCAGAAGCGCGACGAGGTGGAAGCACAATACAAAGCCGCATCGGCTACCGTGAAAGCCGCCAAGAGCCAATACGATATGGCGTTGGCAGGTGCCCGCTCGGAGGATAAGGCAGCCGCTGCCGCACAAGTGGCGCGTGTGGATGCCATGATTAAGGAGGTGGAGATTGCGCGTGCAGAGCGGTATCTCACATCGCCTATCGATGGTGAGGTATCGGAGCGTTTCCCCAAGACGGGCGAACTTGTAGGGCAGGGCAGTCCCGTAATGGCGATTGTCGACCTGAACGATATGTGGTTCACTTTTGCCGTCAGAGAGGATATGCTCCAAGGCATTCAGCCCGGCACACACCTCAATGTGCGTATTCCTGCTCTCGGAGACGACTTGCACGAGGTGGCTGTCACCTATATCAAGGCGATGGGGTCGTATGCTACTTGGCGTAGTACGCAGGCAAACGGCAAGTACGATGTTCGTACCTTTGATGTCAAAGCCAAACCGCTGAACACTATCCCCAATCTCCGCCCCGGTATGACCGCTATCGTTGTACGATAATGGGACAATCCGACTCCCCCAATCCCCCTCAGAGAGGGGGCTTTCAGATACTCTAAACTCCCCTCCTTTGGAGGGGGCGGGGGAGGTCTTAATTCCTAATTCCTAATTCCTAATTCCTAATTCTTAATTGAAAAGTTGCGTCTCTTTTTTTCTTCTATATGGTGTGTGATTAAGCGGGAACTGAAGCGAATGTTTGTGCGTCCGCTCTATATCTTCGCTTCGGTGGGAGTAATGGTGCTTTGCACTTTCTTCTTCCTCTCTATTATGCAGGCAGGAGCGCCCGAGAAGATACCTGTTGCCGTGGTGGATGCAGACCATACGAGTATTTCGCGCCGTCTGTGCCACGAGATGCAGGCTACCTCTTCGGTGGATATTGTTCTGGTGACCTGTGAGTATCGAGAGGCGCGGGAGGCGATGCAGCGAGGAGAGGTGTATGGTATATTGGTCATCCCCGACCACTTCTACTCCGACCTTGTGGCGTTTAAGCGTCCGCAGATGGAGTTCTATACCAACAATGCCTATACCGTGGGGGCTTCGACGGCGTACAAGCAATTGCTGACGATGTGTAACCTGACTTCGGGTGCGTTCCAACGCGAGGTGCTGCGCAAGAAAGGACTGCCGGAGCACTTGATTATGAAGCGTATTCAGCCGGTTAACATTGAGGCACATTTCATTGCCAACCCGTGGAGCAACTATGCGGTGTATTTGGTAAGCACTATTCTGCCGGGTATCCTGTCGCTGGTGGTGCTGATGCTGACTATCTTTGCTATCGGTTTCGAACTAAAGTGTCGCACTTGCCACGAGTGGTTGCGTGCGGCGGGAGGTAACTATACGATTGCCATGATAGGCAAACTCATTCCCTATACTGTGCTGTACATAATACTCGGAATAGGGTGTGAGGTGATACTCTTCAAGTTTATGCACTTCCCCGTAAACGGTTCGCTGACGCGTCTGATGCTCTCTATGGTGCTGTTGAT
>CAVFIY010000192.1:0-4569 GCA_963622435.1 Bacteroides uniformis
ATGTGGAATTGGCGGCAAAGGATGGTCAAACGGCTCTAACGAGCCGCCGCGGGTGGGGACACCCACGCCCCCAGGCTGCGGACAGTAATTCCTATGCCGCTGCGCGGCAAGAGAAATGAAAGAAATAAAAGAAGATAATTCATTAATTTCCTTTATTTCTCGTGAGCGAAGCGAACAGGAAACCCCGTATAGTCAAACGGTTTGTTCCAAACCGCCGCGGGTGGGGTGAAGCGGAGGGCAGATGTGCAAAGCACATTGAGTGCCCAACGGGGTTCCCACAAGCCCCTGCTCAGTGGGGTGTTCCTAGCGAGTGAAGCCCAGTGGGCTTTACTAGAAATAATCGTTCGAGCCTTGGCGAGATAAGAATTCCTTAGTCCACAACCCACGCCCCCAGGCTGCCGGATGTGCGGGGGCTTGTTCTTCTAGTTGTATCTAGTTGCATCTAGTTGCATCTAGTTGCATCTAGTTAAACTAGTTGAGCTAGATAGGCTAGATGTTCTAGACAGGCTAGACATTCTAGATAGGATAGAAGCATTAACGGGTCAACCGGCTCTGACGAGCCGCCGCGGGTGGGGACACCCACGCCCCCAGGCTGCCGGATGTGCGAGGGCGAAATTGTATTATAAGTCATCCGAAAAAGTGTATGTACAGGACAAAATGTCGTCCGAAAAAGTGTGTGCATCTTGACATTTATCGTCCCCAAAAGTGTTACAGGTATTGCATAATCCATTTATTCATAGTATCTTTGCAGGCAAAACAAGAATAGTAAATAAGGATAGTTATGGAGCGGATAGTATATCAGCAGTTAGTGGAGTGGAAGAACAGTCCCCAGCGGAAGCCCCTCATACTCGAAGGAGCGCGGCAGGTGGGGAAGACATGGCTCATGCAGGAACTCGGCAAACGAGAATACAAGAACTATGTCTATGTGAACTTCGACCGCGACGTATGGGCGCAGAACCTTTTCGACAATGACTACAACATTGCCCGTATTCTGCTGCAGTTACAGGCGCAGAGCGGCATACACATCGAGGCAGGCAAGACGCTGATTATCTTCGACGAACTACAAGAAGCCCCCCGCGGGCTGGGTGCCCTCAAGTACTTTCAAGAGGAAGCACCTGAATATCACATTATTGTCGCCGGCTCGTTGCTCGGCATCACCCTCCACCAAGGACAGTCGTTCCCCGTGGGGAAAGTGGATATACTGCGCGTCTATCCGCTGACATTCATCGAATTCCTGCAGGCAGCCGGCGAAAAAGAGAAAGCCGAATGCATTCTCCGGCACCAATGGGATATACTGAAAGCCCTCGCCTCACAATACGAAGACCTGCTGCGGCAGTACTACTATGTAGGCGGCATGCCCGAAGCCGTCGCCGCTTTCTTCTCCACCCAAGACCTCGCCACCGTACGCACCATACAGCGTAACATCCTGACGGGTTATCGGAACGACATCGGGAAACACGCCCCCGCACAAGAGGTACAGCGTATCCTCATGGTGCTGCAAAGTCTGCCCGCCCAACTGAGCAAAGAGAACAAGAAATTTGTCTATGGCGTACTACGGCACGGCGCACGCGCCAAAGATTTCGAGTTGGGAATTCAGTGGCTCATCGACGCAGGCGTACTCTACCGTGTGCCGCGCGCATCCGAATCCCGCATGCCCCTCGCTGCCTACGAAGATATGAGTGCGTTCAAACTCTTTCTGCTCGACTGCGGACTGCTGGGCTGCCTAGGCGAAGTGCCTGCTCGACAGATGCTGATAGGGGACAATATATTTACAGAATGGAAGGGCGCATTCACCGAACAGTTTGTGCTACAGCAACTGCTAATGCACTATCCCACAGCCTATTGGAGCAGCAACGAGAGCGACTGCGAGATTGATTTCCTCATTCAAAGCGAAGAGCGAATTATTCCCGTTGAGGTGAAAGCCGAAGAGAACATCCATGCGAAGTCATTCAAGCAATTTCTGCAGAACGACCACCCCGAGTTGAAAGGCATCCGACTGAGTATGAAACCCTACATCGACCAAGGGTGGATGGAGAATGTTCCCCTATACGCCGCAGGGGCGTTGCCCGTATAACCGGCGTGTCGCCGGGGACAATAAAATACATTGGAACGGACGATGGCGTGTCGCCATCAATTGTCATAAAAAACAGGAACGGGAGAATTAATATAAATATCACAAAACACAGAATTATCATGCAACACAGAAGCAGGCAACGGTAATACGGCACAGGTACTCGTCCACAAAAGGTCTGTCATTTTGATGCGGTTGCCATGGGTGTTTCGCCCCAAAGGACAGGGCTGCGAGAGAGAATTTTGAAGAAAATACGCCTTGCGCTTGTACAGTCGGAGAAAAAATCGTATCTTTGCACACTCAATACAAATTCTAACGACTATAAATACGAAACGATATGAAATTCAATGTATCCAGCACGAAGTTGTCTGCGCAACTGCAGACCATCAGTCGCGTAATCGCTACCAAAAGCACCCTGCCTATCCTCGAGAAGATTCTATTTGACCTCCACGAGAACACCCTCGTTCTGACCGCCTCCGACGGCGAGACTACTATCCGCACCTCCGTCGAAGTGGAGAGCGCAGAGGGCGAAGGCAAAGTAGCCAGCAGTGCCAAACTGCTGGTGGATACCCTCAAAGAATTCCCCGAACAACCGCTCAGTTTCACCATTGACGATGCGAACTTCAGCATCAAAATGGTAAGCCCCAACGGTACCTACTCTTTCATCGGCACCAACGGCAACGAATACCCCGAGATGCAAGCACTCGAAGAGGGTTGCCACCAGGTGTCGCTCACGGCGGACATCCTGCTCAACGCCATCTCGAAGACCCTGCCTTTCACCGCCAACGATGAGTTGCGCCCCGTGATGAACGGTATCTTCTTCGACATCACGCCCGAAGGGGTTACATTCGTGGCGACCGACGCACACCGTCTGGTGCGCTACACCAATCAAAAGGCTGTCGGCACAGAACCCGAGTGCTTCATCCTGCCCAAGAAGCCTGCAACGCTGCTCAAGAATGTGCTGGGCAAAGATGACACCCCCGTCACAGTTTCGTTCGGGCAGAAGAACGCCCGCTTCGAGTGGGAGGGTGCGGCGATCGTAACGCGCCTCATCGACGGGCGTTACCCCAACTACAAGACCGTCATCCCGCAGAACAACACAAACACGGTAGTGATTGACCGTCAGACACTTATCAACGCTTGCCGCCGCGTGGCTGTCTTCGCCAACACGGGTACTGCGCTGCTCCGTCTGGCATTGAGCGAGAACCAAATACAGATTTCGGCACAGGACATCGACCTCTCGACCAGTGCGGTAGAGACAATCAGTTGTGAGTACACGGGGCTGCCTATGGCAATCGGCTTCAAAGCACCATTCCTCATCGAGATTCTGAACACGATAGACTCGACCGATGTAAAGTTGCAACTCTCCGACCCCGCACGCGCAGGGCTGATTCTGCCGACCGAACAGCCGGAGAACGAAGACTTGCTGCTGCTCATCATGCCGATGCTGCTCCAAGACTAAAAAAGTTCCCTACACACCACTTTCAACGAACACGGGTTTCTATACACGCCGGCAGTGCGGTATGGCAGCCCTCGGATTGGTATGAAACTGAAACTCAGTCGCCCGCTTGTTTTCTTCGACCTCGAAGCGACGGGGCTGAACATCGCCTCCGACCGCATAGTCGAGATAAGTTACTACAAAGTCTTCCCCAACGGTAACGCCGAGGGCAAGACTTTGCGTGTGCGCCCGACCTTTATCCGCCACACCACCGACCCGTTCGGGCGGCAGCGGATAGAAGAAACGCCCATGCACATCCCCGCCGAAGCGACTGCTATTCACGGCATTACGGATGAGGATGTAGCCGACTGCCCCACTTTCCGCGAGGTGGCGCACGACGTCGCCGATGTGCTGGAGGGCAGCGACCTGGCCGGCTACAACAGCAACCACTTTGACATCCCCCTGCTGGCGGAGGAGTTTCTGCGCTCGGGCGTGGACATCGACCTCAAGAAAAAGAATATGGTGGATGCGTATGTAATATTCACCAAGAACGAGCAGCGCAACCTCTCGGCGGCGTACAAGTTCTACTGCGGCAAAGACCTGCAGAACGCCCACTCCGCCAACGCCGACACCATGGCGACCTACGAGGTGCTGGCGGCGCAACTGGAGCGGTACGACCTGCCCGACACCATCGAGGGTCTCGCCGACTACACCGCCGGGCAGACACGCTTTGCGGATTTCGCGGGGCGGATTGCCTACGACAAGGACGGCTACGAGGTGTTTAACTTCGGGCAACACAAAGGGCAGCGGCTCACGGATGTCTTCCGACGCGACCACGGGTACTACGGGTGGATAATCGGCGGCGACTTCCCCGCTTACACCAAGCAGGTATGCACGAGGGTGTATCTGAGTATGAGGTAAGGAGGGGGGGGGATTTGCCGGATTGTTGGATACCTGGAATTCTGGGGATTCTGGATTTCCGGGGCGAGGGGAACAGAGGCATAGCATGGTCAAACGGTTTGTTCCAAACCGCCGCGGGTGAGGACACCCACGCCCCCAG